>JACZUY010000045.1 GCA_022572945.1 Pseudomonadota bacterium | reverse complement strand
CGGATCGAGGTGCTGCGCGGCGTATCGCTGGAGCTTTCGGCGGGCGAGATCGTCGCGCTCGTCGGCCCGTCGGGGGCGGGCAAGTCGACGCTGCTCCACATCGCCGGGCTGCTCGAGCGCGTCGACGGCGGCATGGTCGTGATCGGCGGCGAGCCGTGCGGCCGGCTCTCGGACGGCGAGCGCACGCGGCTCAGGCGCGAACGGCTCGGCTTCATCTATCAGTTCCATCACCTTCTGCCCGAGTTCTCGGCGCTCGAGAACGTCGCGCTGCCGCAGATGATCGCCGGGGTGAAACGGGGACCGGCGCGCGACCGCGCGCGCGAACTGCTCGCATCGCTCGGCCTCGAGGAGCGCGCCGATCACCGGCCCGGCCAGCTTTCGGGCGGCGAGCAGCAGCGGGTGGCGATCGCCCGGGCGCTCGCCAACGGGCCCAGGGTGCTGCTCGCCGACGAGCCCACCGGCAACCTCGACCACGCCACCGCCATGGGCGTCTTCGACCAGCTCGTGGCGCGCGTGCGCGAGACCGGCGTCGCCGCGCTCGTCGCCACCCACAACCTCGAGCTCGCGGGCCGCATGGACCGGGTGCTTGCATTGCAGGACGGTACGCTGACACCGCATTGACACCCGGTTATCCACAACATGCTGTGGATAAATCGTTTTTTGCTTCAATATATTGCCGGCCGCGCGCCTATGTGCGAAGCTTGCGCCGGGGAGTCATACCAGCGGTCGTTATGATTCACTCATGATGACCGCTGGCAAGCGCGACCGCGCGCCGCCGCCAATGCGGCGCAAGGCTGCGTGCCGATTGAACGCCCATCGGTCATGCTTGATGACCGATGGTATGACTGAGCCGAGGGCCGGATGCCGCACGCCGATTTCGTCCATTTGCGGGTTCACACCGCCTTCTCGCTCTCCGAAGGGGCGATCAAGATTCCCGGCCTCGTCGAGCTCTGCCGCAGGCACGAGATGCCGGCGGTGGCGATCACCGATTCGGGCAACCTGTTCGGCGCCATGCAGTTCTCGCAGGCGTGCTGCAAGGCGGGGATCCAGCCGATCATCGGCTGCGTTCTGCCGCTCGCGCGTGGTGACGCCGGGGCGCCCGCCCACGCGCGCCCGCCGCCGCCCGACGCGCTGCCGGTGGTGGCGCAGAACGACACCGGATACGGAAATCTCGTCAAGCTCGTCAGCCGCGCCTTCCTCGACTCCGACGGGGCCGAGCCGCCGCGCGTCACCTGGGCCCAGCTCGGACGCCACGCCGAGGGCCTGATCGCGCTCACCGGCGGCCCGGCGGGGCCGGTCGGGCGCCTGCTCGGCGAAGACCAGTCCGCGGCCGCCGCGGCGACGCTCGGCCGCCTCAAGGGTCTGTTCCCCGGCCGGCTTTACGTCGAGCTGATGCGCCACGGGCTCGAGGCCGAGCGCCGCATCGAGCCGGCGCTCGTCGATCTCGCGTACGACCACGACCTGCCGCTCGTCGCCACCAATGACTGTTTCTTCGCCGACGCCGACATGTTCGCGGCGCACGAGGTTCTGCTGTGCATCGCCGAGGGCGCGGTCCTCAGCCGCGACGACCGGCGGCGGTTGACGCCGGAACACCGCTTCAAGTCGCCCGGGGAAATGCGGGAGCTGTTCGCCGACCTGCCCGAGGCGGTCGACAACACGCTGGTCGTCGCCCAACGCTGCGCCGTGCGGGTGCCCGAGCGCAAGCCGATCCTGCCGGCCTTCCCCGTGGCCAAAGGCAACACGGAAGCCGACGAGCTGCGCGCCCAGGCGGCCGCCGGCCTCGAACGGCGCCTCGCCGCCCACGTGTTCACGCCCGACATGGACGAGGCGGCGCGCGAGGCCGCGGCGAAGCCCTACCGCGAGCGCCTCGACTACGAGCTCGACGTGATCATCGAGATGAACTTCCCCGGCTACTTCCTGATCGTCGCCGAGTTCATCCAGTGGGCGAAGAGCCAGGGGATTCCGGTCGGGCCGGGGCGCGGCTCCGGCGCCGGCTCGGTGGTGTCCTGGGCGCTCATCATCACCGACCTCGACCCGCTCCGCTTCGGCCTGCTTTTCGAACGTTTCCTCAATCCCGAGCGGGTGTCGATGCCCGACTTCGACATCGACTTTTGCGAACAACGGCGCGACGAGGTGATCGACCACGTTCAGGAGAAGTACGGGCGCGAGCAGGTGGCGCAGATCATCACCTTCGGCACGCTGCGGGCGCGCGCCGCGCTGCGCGATGTGGGCCGCGTGCTCGAGCTGCCCTACGGCCAGGTCGACCGCATCTGCAAGATGGTGCCCAACAATCCGGCGAGCCCGGTGAGCCTCACCGAGGCGATCGAGAGCGAGGCCCAGCTCCGCGCCGCGCGCGACGAGGACGAGGCCGTGGCGCGCATGCTCGGCATCGCGCTCAAGCTCGAGGGACTCTACCGCCACGCCTCGACCCACGCCGCCGGCGTCGTCATCGGCGACCGGCCGCTGGACGAGCTCGTGCCGCTCTACCGCGATCCGCGATCGGACATGCCGGTGACCCAGTTCTCGATGAAGGACGTCGAGGCCGCGGGGCTGGTGAAGTTCGACTTCCTCGGGCTCAAGACGCTCACGGTGCTCGACCGCGCGCGCCTGATGCTCGCCGACCGCGGCGTCGAAATCGACCTCGCCACGCTGCCGCTCGATAACGCGGCGACCTATGAAATGCTTGGTCAGGGCGACACGACGGGCGTGTTCCAGCTGGAAAGCGCGGGCATGCGCGACGTTCTCCAGCGGCTCAAGCCCGACGCCTTCGAGGACATCATCGCGCTGGTGGCGCTCTACCGCCCCGGGCCGATGGACAACATCCCGCGCTACATCGCCTGCAAGCACGGGGTCGAAAAGCCCGACTACCTCCACCCCTCGCTCGAAGGCATTCTCAAGGAGACCTTCGGCGTCATCATCTATCAGGAGCAGGTGATGGAGATCGCCAAGCTGCTGTCGGGCTACAGCCTGGGGCAGGCGGATCTCCTGCGCCGGGCGATGGGCAAGAAGATCAAGTCGGAAATGGCCGCCCAGCGCCAGGCGTTCATCGACGGCGCGGTCGAACGCGACGTGCCCAAAGCGAAGGCCGCGCATATCTTCGATCTGGTCAACAAGTTCGCCGGCTACGGCTTCCCCAAGAGCCACGCGGCGGCGTACGCGCTGGTCGCCTATCAGACCGCGTATCTCAAGGCCAACTTCCCGGTCGAGTTCTTCGCCGCCTCGATGAGCCTCGAGCTCGGAAACACCGACAAGATCAGCACCTTCAGGCGCGAGCTCGACCGCGTCGCGGTGCGGCTGCTGCCCCCCGACCTCAACCATTCGGGCGCCGAGTTCACCGTCGAGACCGACGCCCAAGGCCAGGTCGCCATACGTTACGCGCTGGCGGCAATCAAGAACGTCGGCTTGCAGGCCATGGCCGCGCTGGTGAGCGAGCGAGAGGCCAACGGGCCGTTCAAGGACCTGTTCGACTTCGTCGGCCGGGTCGATCCGCGGGTCGTCAACAAGCGGCAGCTCGAAAGCCTTGCTTGCGCCGGCGCCTTCGATTGTCTCGAGCCCAACCGCGCGCGGGTCTTTGCCGCCGCCGAGACGCTCATGCGTCACGCCAACGCAGCCGTGATCGAACGCGCGAGCAACCAGGTGAACCTGTTCGGCGACGACGCGGGGGCGACGACGTTGGCGCCGGACCTTCCCGACATCGACGACTGGCCCGAGATGGAGAAGCTGCGGCACGAGCGCGAGGCGCTCGGCTTCTACCTCTCGGCGCACCCGCTCAAGGACTACGCCGGGCATCTGACACGCTTGGGCGTCACGCCCGCCGCGTCACTCGTCGAACGCCTCGCCAGGGAAGGCAGCGCCGCGGTCAACCTCGCCGGAGTCGTTGAAATCAAGCAGGAGCGCCGCTCGCAGCGCGGTGACCGGTTCGCCTTTGTCGAGCTGTCCGACCAAAGCGGAACGGTCGAGGTGGCGCTCTTCTCCGAGGTGCTCTCGGCCAGCCGCGAGCTGCTCGATTCAGGCGTTCCGCTGTTCGTTTCCGCCGACGCCCGTCTCGATGGCGACGTCCTCAGGGTGACGGCGCGGACGATTCAGAAGCTCGACTTGGTTGCCGCCGACGCCGCGACCGGGTTGCGGGTGCGTGTCGCCGAGGCATCCGCGCTCGACGACCTGCGCACGACGCTCGACCAGGCGGGCCGCGGGCGCGGCCGGGTCACGCTGGTCGTTGCGCTCGACGATGGCGAGGTCGAGCTGGCGCTCGCGGACAGCTACGCGGTGTCTCCGGCGGTGAGCGCGGCGATCAGCCGGATTGCCGGCGTCGCGGCGGTCCAGGAAGTGTAATTCGCCGCGTCTTTTTGCTTGCAGCGCGGCGGCGGAATAGCTACAAACAGCGCACTCAAATTCACACGCGGGAACGCGGTGGGGGGCTCGACGCCCGTCCCATCGCTCCGGTGTCCGGCCGATCGGCCGGACTGACTCCCGCGGCGGCGCAACCGGAAAAGGATCTACGTCATGGCCTTGCCTGCGTTTACGATGCGTCAGCTTCTCGAAGCCGGCGTGCATTTCGGTCACCAGACCCGTCGCTGGAACCCGAAGATGGCGCCCTATCTCTTCGGGATCCGCAACGGCGCGCACATCATCGACCTGCAACAGACGGCGCCGCTTCTGCAACACGCGCTCAAAATGATTCGCGATATCGTCGCCGGCGGCGGCCGGGTGCTGTTCGTCGGCACCAAGCGGCAGGCGAGCGACCTGGTGACGGCCGAGGCAAAGCGCTGCGGCCAGTTCTACGTCAACCACCGCTGGCTCGGCGGCATGCTCACCAACTGGAAGACGATCTCGGTGTCGATCAAGCGGCTGCGCGAGTTCGAGGAACAGCTCGCGGGGGAGGACACCGGGCTGACCAAGAAGGAGCTTCTGCGCGTAACTCGCCAGCGCAACAAGCTCGAACGCGCACTCGGCGGCATCAAGGACATGGGCGGGCTCCCCGACGTGCTGTTCGTCATCGACACGAACAAAGAGAAGATCGCCATTGCCGAGGCGACCAAGCTGGGCATTCCCATAGTCGCCGTCATCGACAGCAATTCCGATCCGACGCCGATCGACTACCCGATTCCGGGCAACGACGACGCGATCCGCGCGATCAACTTCTATTGCCGGATTGTATCCGACGCCGTGCTCGACGGCATTCAGGAGGAGCTGCAGGAGCAGGGCGCCGATATCGGCGAGGCGGAGGAGCTTCCGCCCGAGCAACTGCCCGAGCCGGCTGCGGCGGCGGAGCCTGAGCCGGCCAAGGCGGCGGAGCCCGAGCCCGCACAGCCTGCGCAGGCCATCGAGCCAACGCCGGCGCCTGAAGCCGAAGCGGCCCCCGCGGCCGAATCCCCGGCGGCTGCGAAAGCCGCGCCCGAGGCCGCGCCCACGCCTGCCGTGGAGCCTGAACCGGCGCTCGCGGCGGAAGATGCGACTGAAAAGCACGCGGTCGAGGATGCTGCCAAGGACGACAAGAAGGCGAAGAAACCGGCCACCGCCAAGAAACCAACCAAGCTCAAGAAACCCGCCACGGCCAAGAAACCAGCCAAGCCCAGGGCGACGAAGGCCGACAAGGCCGACGAAACGGACAACAAGCCGGCCAGCGCGGCGAAGAAGACATCGCAAGCCGACGGCGCGGCGTGAGACGACCGCACATCGATGCGGCCATCGGCAGTATTTTCACCAAAAATCAATGGCTTGACGGAACTCTTTGATGCATGAGGTAAATTATGGCTGAGATCGCTGCCGCCCTGGTGAAGAGCCTGCGGGATCGCACCGGCGCCGGCATGATGGATTGCAAGAAGGCCCTGATCGAAACCGGCGGCGAGATCGAGCCGGCGCTCGACTGGCTGCGCAAGAAGGGCCTCTCGGCGGCGGCCAAGAAGGCGGGACGCGCCGCCAGCGAGGGCCTCGTCGGCCTCGCCGTCGCCGACCGGGCGGGCGCGGTGGTCGAAGTCAACGCCGAGACCGACTTCGTCGCTCGTAACGCGAGCTTCCAGGAGTTCGTCTCCACGGTCGCTTCGCTGGCGCTGGAAAACGGCGGCGATTTCGACGCGCTCGCCGCCTCGGCCTACCCTGGCGCCGACGGCAGCGTCGCCGACCAGGCGGCGCAACTGACGGCGACCATCGGCGAAAACATTCGGCTCCGGCGCAGCGCCGCCCTGTCGGTCGAGGAAGGCATCGTCGCCAGCTACGTGCATAGCGCCGCGGCGCCCAACGTCGGCCGTATCGGCGTCCTCGTCGCGCTCGCCTCGGCGGGTGACGCGGAGCGGCTCGCGGCCTTGGGCAAGCAGCTTGCCATGCATGTCGCCGCCGCCAAGCCGGAGGCGGTGTCGATCGACGACATCGACGCGGCGGCGGTGGCGCGCGAGCGCGACGTGCTCGCCGGGCAGGCGCGCGCCTCGGGCAAGCCCGAGGACATCATCGAGAAAATGGTCGAGGGCCGGCTTCGCAAGTACTATCAGGATGTGGTTTTGACCGAGCAGGTGTTCGTCATCGACGGCCAGACCCGGGTCTCCGAGGTGCTCGAAAACGCCGCCCGCGACATCGGCGCGCCGGTCGAGGTGGCCGGCTTTGTCCGCTTCGCCCTGGGCGAAGGGATCGAAAAGCCCCACCAGGACTTCGCCGCCGAGGTCGCCGCGCAGGCCGCCGGTTGACCGCCGTCTCTTCCGCGCCCGGCAAACCGGATGCGGATAGGCGGCCGATGGTGTATTCTCGGCGCGGCGCGCCGGCATCGGCGGCGCGCGAGAGCGCGAGTGTCGGGAGACCCGGAGTAGAGATGGCGTCGAGCGTCTTATATCGCCGCGTTCTGCTGAAGCTTTCCGGCGAAGCCTTGATGGGGGAGCGGGCCTACGGCCTCGATCCCGCCACGGTCGACCGAATTGCGAGCGACGTGGCGACGGTATGCGCGATGCCGGTTCAGATCTGCATCGTCGTCGGGGGTGGCAACATCTTCCGCGGCGCCTCGGGCGCGGCGGCGGGGATGGAGCGCGCCGCCGCCGACCACATCGGCATGCTGGCGACGATCATCAACGCGCTGACCCTGCAAAACGCGCTCGAGCGGCTGGGCCTCGAAACCCGGGTGCAATCGGCGATCCCGATGGACACGGTGTGCGAGCGCTACATTCGGCGCCGCGCGGTGCGTCATTTGGAGAAGGGGCGCGTGGTGGTGTTCGCCGCGGGCACCGGCAACCCGTTCTTCACCACCGATACCGCGGCCGCCCTGCGCGCGGTCGAAATGGATTGCGACGTGCTGTTGAAGGCGACGAAGGTCGACGGCGTCTATTCCGACGATCCCGACGTGGTGGGCGACGCTGTGCGTTACGACCAACTGTCGTACATGGATGTGCTTTCGCGCGACCTCAAGGTCATGGACGCCGCGGCGATCTCGCTGGCGCGCGAAAACGCCATCCCCATCCTGGTGTTCTCGATCAGGACCCCGAACGCCTTTGCCGACATCATGCGGGGCGGCGGCCGATATACGATCATCGCCGAGGAGCAACCGAAAGCGAAGGGAGTGGGCGGTGGCTGACCCGGACACCAATGACCTGGTCCGGCGCATGGACGGCGCGATCGAAGTGCTGCGCCGGGAGTTCTCCGGATTGCGGACGGGGCGCGCCACGCCGAGCCTGCTCGAACCGGTGATGGTCGAGGCCTACGGCAGCGAAATGCCGCTCAATCAGGTCGCGACGATCAATGTTTCCGAGCCCAGAATGCTGAGCGTGCAGGTCTGGGACAAGAACATGGTCAAGCCGGTCGAGAAGGCGATTCTCAACGCCGATCTCGGGCTCAATCCAATGGCCGACGGCCAATTGCTGCGGGTTCCCATACCCGAGCTCAACGAGGAGCGGCGGGAGGAGCTGAGCCGCGTCGCCGCAAAGTACGCGGAACAGGCGCGAATCGCCGTGCGCAACGTCCGCAGGGACGGGATGGACACGCTCAAGCGGATGGAAAAGGAAGGCGATCTGTCTCAGGACGAGCACCATCTGTGGGGCGGGGAGATTCAGTCGATCACCGACCAACACGTTGCCAAGATCGACGAGATGTTGCATGCGAAGCAAGAAGAAATCATGCAGGTTTGAGACCATGGAGGCGGCAACATCATATAGCCAGAAGGCCGATCCTCCGGCGCATATCGCCATCATCATGGACGGCAACGGCCGCTGGGCCAAGGCGCGCGGCCTGCCGCGCATCGCCGGGCACCAGAAAGGCGCCGAGGTGGTGCGCGAGACGGTGACGCATTGCCGCGAGCTCGGCGTTGCGTGCCTCACGCTGTACGCCTTCTCGTCGGAGAATTGGAAACGCCCAACCGCCGAGGTCGATGACCTGATGGGCCTGCTCAGGCTTTACTTGCGTCGCGATCTTATCGAACTCTCGCGCGCCGGTGTGCGGATGCGCTTCATCGGCGACCTCCGCGGGCTGCCCGCGGACGTGATAGACCCGCTCTACGAGGCCGAGCGACGCACGCGCGACAACAGCGATCTCGTGCTCACCGTGGCGCTCAACTACGGCGGCCGCAACGAGATCGTCCAGGCCGCCCGGAAGCTCGCCGAGGCCGCCGCCGCGGGACGTTTGCAAGTGCAGGAAATCGACGAGCAGCTTTTCGCCAGCCACCTCGACACCGCCGGAATCCCCGATCCCGACCTCATGATCCGCACCAGCGGCGAGCAGCGCATGAGCAATTTTCTGCTCTGGCAGTCGGCTTATACCGAAATGGTGTTTATTCCGGTGTTGTGGCCGGACTTTAGGAAGAGCCATCTCGAGGAGGCGATCCACGAGTTCCACCGCCGCGACCGTCGCTATGGCGCATCGAGCGGATGACGCGAACGCCCACGGCGTTGGCGCGCGCGTGGTGTCCGCGTTGGTGCTGGCGCCGGTCGCGCTGGGACTCGCCTACGCCGGCGGCGCCGCCTTCAACCTGCTGGTCCTGGTGGCCGCGACGCTGATGGCGTACGAATGGGAACGGCTTTGCAGGCGCGGCGCCGCGCCGGCCGGGGCGGCGCGGGCCGGCGGGTTGTGGTTGGCGGGCGGGGCGGTTTACATCGCCGTGCCCTGCATCGCGATCATCTGGCTGCGCGCGGACGAGACGGTCGGGCGCGAAACGGTCTTCTGGCTGTTCGCCGTGGTGTGGGCGACCGACGTCGGCGCCTATTTCGCCGGGCGCGGAGTCGGGGGACCCAAGCTCCTGCCGCGTATCAGCCCCGGAAAGACCTGGGCCGGGCTGGTCGGGGGCGTCGTTTGCGCCGCGCTCGTCGGCGCGGCCGCGGCGGCGCTGCTCGATCTGCCCAGCCATGCGCCGCTGATTCTGGTGAGCGCGTTGCTCGCGGTGGTCGCGCAGGCGGGAGACCTGTTCGAATCGATGGTCAAGCGCCGATTCAAGGCCAAGGACAGCGGCACGCTGATCCCCGGCCACGGCGGCGTGCTCGACCGCCTCGACGGGTTGCTGGCGGCGGCGCCGGTGGTGGCCGTGATCACCGTGTTCAGCGGCCAGGGCGTGCTGGCATGGCGATAACCGCGCGCAAACCGCTGGACCAGCCGCGCCGGGTGACCATCCTCGGCTCGACCGGCTCGGTCGGCCGCAACACGATCGACCTCATAGAGCGCCAACGCGATGCCTACGAAGTCGAGGCGCTTACCGCGCAGCAAAACGTCGACGGTCTCGCGGAGCAGGCCCGGCGCCTTGACTCGAAGGTGGCTGTGATCGGCGATCCCGACCTTTACAAACCGCTCAAGGAGGCGCTATTCGGCAGCGGCATCACCGCGGCCGCGGGACCCCGGGCGGTGGTCGAGGCAGCCGAGCGGCCGGCCGATTGGGTGATGGCGGCGATCGTCGGCGCCGCCGGCCTCGAGGCGACGCTGGCGGCGGTGCGCCGCGGGGCCATCGTCGCGCTCGCCAACAAGGAGGCGCTGGTGTGCGCCGGAGCGATCATGATGGCCGAGGTGAAGGCGAACGGCGCCACGCTGCTGCCCGTCGATTCGGAACACAACGCCATCTTTCAGGTCTTCGACTTCGATCGCCGGGAATCGATCGAGCGCATCATCCTGACCGCGTCGGGAGGCCCGTTCCGCGAATTCAGCCTCGACGCCATGGCGGCGGTAACGCCCGCGCAGGCGGTCGCCCATCCGATCTGGAAGATGGGCGCCAAGATTTCCGTCGATTCGGCAACGTTGATGAACAAGGGCCTCGAACTGATCGAGGCCCATCACCTGTTCGGATTGCCGTCGGCGGAAATCGAAGTGGTGATCCACCCCCAGTCGGTGGTGCACAGCCTGGTCGCCTACGTCGACGGCTCGGTGCTGGCGCAGCTCGGCCCGCCCGACATGCGCACCCCCATCGCCTATGCGCTGGGATGGCCGCGGCGCGTGGACGCGCCCTCGGCGCGTCTCGACCTCGCGGCGATCGGAGAGCTTACCTTCGAAGCACCCGACGAGGAACGCTTTCCCGCCCTCAGGATCGCCCGCGAAGCTTTGCAGTGCGCCGACGGTGCGCCTACTATCCTCAACGCCGCGAACGAGATCGCCGTGCACGCCTTCCTCGCCGGCGAGATCGGATTCCTCGATATCGTTCGGATTGTCGAACGGACTTTGACGAAGGTGCCGCGCCAGCCCTTGGCGAGCCTCGACGACGTGCGCCTGCTCGACGCGGCGGCGCGCGAGGCGGCGAAGGGCTTCATCGACAAGCGCTGACGCAACGACGCGGATAGCTGGATTGGAGACTCATGGAAATCGTTGAACTCATCTGGACCAACGGACTGTCGTTCGTCTTCATTATCAGCGTCATCGTCTTCGTGCACGAGATGGGGCACTACCTCATCGCCCGATACAACGGGGTGCGCGTCGAGGTGTTCTCGATCGGCTTCGGCCCCGAACTGTTCGGTTGGGACAGCGCCTCGGGGACCCGTTGGAAGGTGAGCCTTGTGCCGCTCGGCGGCTACGTGAGGATGTACGGCGACGCCGGGGCCGCGAGCACGCCGAGCGACCACGTGCCGGAAATGACGCCCGAGCAGCGGGCGGTCTCGTTTCACCACAAGCGGCTGGGTCAGCGGACGGCGATCGTCTTCGGCGGGCCGCTCGCCAACTTCGTGCTCGCGGTGGTCGTCCTCGCCGGCATGTTCGTGACCGTCGGCCAGCGCGTCACCCCGGCCGATATCAGCGAGATCCAGCCGGGCAGCGCCGCCGAGGCGGCGGGAATGCAGCCCGGCGACACCATCGTCAGCATCGACGGGACCACCATCGAGCGATTCATGACCCTGCAGCAAATCGTCAGCGAGAACGCCAACGTGCCGCTTCGGTTCGTGGTGCTGCGCGAGGGCGTCGAGGTCGAGCTCGTGGTCACGCCGCGGCTGGTGGAGATCACAGATCGGTTCGGCAACGAGTTGCGTATCGGGCGAATCGGCGTCATGAGAAGCGGCGCGGCGGTATTCGTCCGCCACGATCCGCTGATGGCGGTATGGTTCGCGGCGGAAGAGACCGTGGCGATCAGCGCGGCCACGCTCAGGGCGTTGGGCCAAATCATCGCGGGAACGCGCGGCGCGGACGAGCTCGGCGGGCCGATCCGCATCGCACAGGTGTCGGCACAGGTGGCCGAAGACGGCCTGATCACGGTGTTCTGGTTCGTCGCCGTGCTGTCGATCAACCTCGGGCTGATCAATCTGTTTCCGATTCCCATGCTCGACGGAGGCCACCTTTTGTTCTATGCCATCGAGGCGATTCGCGGCGAGCCGGTCGGCGAGCGCGCGCAGGAATACAGTTTTCGCATCGGCTTGGCGATGATACTGACGCTCATGCTGTTCGTGACGTGGAACGACCTGGTAAATCTCAAGGTCGTTGATTTCTTCGTCGGCCTGTTCTCCTGAGGCCGGGTCGGGAGGCGGATTGGGACCCGTGTTGCGGTCGATCATCTTGCTTGCCGCGTTTGCGGCGGCGTTGATTTTTGTCCAGCCCGCGGCGGCGCAGACCGCGGGCGGCGTGGTCAACGCGATCCGCGTCGAGGGCAACCAGCGGATCGAGGCCGAGACCGTGCGCTCTTACATGGTGATCGCCGTCGGCGACGCGTTCGTCGCCGAGCGCATCGACCGCTCGCTCAAGAGCCTGTTCGCCACCGGCCTGTTCGCCGACGTCAACATGCGGCGCGAAGGCAACACGCTGATCGTGCGGGTCATCGAAAACCCGATCATCAACCAGATCGCGTTCGAAGGGAACAAGCGCATCAAGGACGAGATACTGCGCGCCGAGGTGCAGCTGCGCCAGCGCGAGGTCTACACCCGCACCAGGGTGTTGGCCGATGTCGCGCGCCTCGTCGAGTTGTACCGGCGCAGCGGGCGTTTCGGCGCCACCGTGGAGCCCAAGCTTATTCAGTTGGAGCAAAACCGCGTCGACCTGGTGTTCGAGATCAACGAGGGGGTACTTACCGAAATTCGCCGCATCGGCTTCATCGGCAACAGGCGGTTCAGCGACAGCAGGCTCCGCGACCAGATATTGACGAAGGAAACGGTCTGGTATCGCTTTCTTACCACGGACGACACCTACGACCCCGACCGCCTGACATTCGACCGCGAGCTTTTGCGCAGGTTTTATCTGTCGGAGGGCTACGCCGACTTTCGGGTCGTATCGGCGGTCGCGGAGCTGACCCGCGACCGGACCGGGTTCTACGTCACCTTCACGGTGGAGGAGGGCGAGCGTTACCGCTTCGGCGCGATCAACGTCGACAGCAAATTGCGCGATCTCAGCGTCGAGCAGGTGCTCGAGCTCGTTCAATCCCGGACCGGCGACTGGTACGACGCCGATGCGGTGGAGGAAACCGTCCAGGAGATCACCGACGCGGTCGGCAACCTGGGCTTCGCCTTCGTCGACGTCCGCCCACGCGTGAAGCGCGACCGAGTCAATCTCACCATCGACCTCACTTACGAAATCGCCGAGGGTCCGCGCGTATTCGTCGAACGCATCAACATCACGGGCAATGTTCGCACGCTCGACGAGGTCATCCGGCGTGAGTTCCAGCTGGTCGAAGGCGACGCCTTCATCGCCGCCAAGCTGCGCCGCTCGCAGCAGCGCATCCGCAACCTCGGCTTCTTCGACAAGGTCGACATCGACCGCGTCCAGGGATCGAGCCGCGACAAGGCGATCGTCAATGTCGAGGTCTCCGAGCAGTCGACGGGCGAGCTCACCATCGGCGCGGGCATTTCCACGGTCGACGGCCTGCTCGCCGACGTCTCGATTCGCGAGCGCAACCTGCTTGGCCGCGGGCAGAACCTGCGACTCGGGTTCACCCTCTCGGCGCGCCGGCAGGAGCTCGACCTCAGCTTCACCGAACCCTATTTCCTCGACCGCGATCTCGCCGCCGGGTTCGACCTGTTCCGCCGCGCCCGCGACATCACCAACGAGGGGACGTTCGACGAAGATTCGATCGGCGGCACGTTGCGCGCCGGCTACCCCATCGCCGACCGGTTGAGACAGCAGCTCAAATACACCGTGCGGCGAGACGAGATCGATAACGTGGCCGCCAGCGCGTCACGTTTTATTCGTGACCAGGAAGGCTCGCGGCTGACGTCGGCGATCGGCCAGGTGTTGACGTACGACATGCGTGATTCGCGACTCAATCCCACCGAGGGCTATTTCCTGCGCCTCGATCAGGACCTCGCCGGTCTGGGAGGCGACGCCCGCTACTTGCGCAATCAGGTCACGGGCGCCTATTTCTACCCGGTGACCGACGACTGGGTGGCGTCGGTGTCCGCCACCGTGGGCCACATCTTCGGTTTCGCCGGAGAGGACGTGCAAATCAACGAACGGTTCTTCATCGGCGGCTCGACGTTGCGTGGTTTCGACACCGCCGGTATCGGCCCGCGCGACCGCAACACCGACGACGCGCTCGGGGGCAACCTTTACGCGACAGGAACGACGGAACTCAGTTTTCCGCTTGGGCTGCCGAGCGAATTCAACATTCGCGGCCGGGTATTTACCGACATTGGGACGCTGACCGAGCTCGATGACAAAGGCGCAGAGATTCTCGACGAGGCGTCGCCCCGCGTCACCATCGGCTTCGGCGTATCCTACGTTTCACCGCTCGGACCGATTCTCATAGACTTCGGGTATCCGGTCGTGAAGGAGGATTTCGACAAAG
>JACZUY010000044.1 GCA_022572945.1 Pseudomonadota bacterium | reverse complement strand
CACGGTGCGCTGGGCCGATCCCGCCGCCGCGCCCAAGCGGCAGGCGATGGTGTTTCACCACCCGGTGATGCTGCGCCGCTCGGCCGCCGCCAACATCGCCTACGCGCTGGCGCTCAACGGCGTGCCCCGGGCGCAACGCGGTGCGCTGGCAGTACAAGCGCTCGCGCGCGTCGGCCTCGATGACATCGCCGGCCGCGCGGCGCGGGCGCTCTCCGCCAGCCAGCAGCAGCGGCTCGCGCTCGCCCGCGCGTGGGCGCTCGAGCCCGAGGTGCTGTTCCTCGACGAGCCCACCGCGAGCCTCGATCCGGCGGCGGCGCGGGCGATCGAGGAGGCGATCGACGCGGTCCACGCCTCGGGCGCCAAGGTCATCATGACCACCCACGACCTCGGCCAGGCGCGCCGGCTCGCCGACGAGGTGCTGTTCCTCCACCACGGGCGGCTGCTCGAACACGGCCCGGCGGCGAGCTTCTTCGCCGCGCCCAGGAGCCGCGAGGCGGCGGCGTTCCTCGCCGGAGAGCTGCTGTGGTGAGGGCGGCGACCGCGGCGCCGCCGGACGATCACCTGAGGGCCGAGAGATTGGCGATCAGGCTCACTTCCGTGCGGCGGATTTCCGCGCCGATCTTGTGCGCCATGTCCTGGTCCGCGCTGCAGCAATCGATCGCCGCGTGCGCGAAGCGCTGCTGCTCCTCGAGCACCGCCTCGATCACCGTGCGCTCGATTGCCTTCGTGACGCGGCTGATCTGCTCTTCGTTGGGCGACGCTTCAAGAATCCCGACGATCTCCTTCGCGGCGTCCTTGGCAAGCTCTGCAAAGCTCATGCTCCCCTCGTTTCCTAGCGGCCTGGGCAACGGACGTTCGAGAGTTTACCGCCTCTCGGGGCCGCAGGAAAGCGCGAAGCGGATCGGCCCTACCGCGCGGCGACGGCGGCGTCCCGGCGGGGTCGTGGCGGCGGCGGTCGCCGCGCCCAGGAGCCGCGAGGCGGCGGCGTTCCTCGCCGGAGAGCTTCTATGGTGAATATCAGACGATTCCTCGGCGCCGGCCTGCTGGCGCTCGCGCTCCTCGCCGGCAATGCGGCGGCCGGGGAGCGGTTCATCACCCTGGCCTCGACGACCTCGACCGCCAACTCGGGGTTGTTCGACCACATCCTGCCGATATTCACCGCGAAGACGGGAATTTCGGTGCGTGTCGTCGCCGTCGGCACCGGCGCCGCGCTCGGGCTGGGGATGCGCGGCGACGCCGACGTGGTGCTCGTGCACGACCGCGAATCCGAGGACCGGTTCGTCGCCGAGGGATTCGGCGTCGCGCGCCATGAGGTGATGTACAACGACTTCGTCATCGTCGGGCCCGGCGCCGACCCGGCGGGGGTGCGGGGCCTGGGCGACGCGCCCGAAGCGCTCGGGCGGATCGCCCGGGCGCGCGCGCAGTTCGTCTCGCGCGGCGACGACAGCGGCACCCACAAGGCCGAGCTGAGGCTGTGGGCGGTGGCCGGCGGGGCGCCCGATTCGCGTAGCCAAAGCTGGTACCGCGAGGCCGGCGGCGGCATGGGGGCGACGCTGAACACCGCCGCGGCGATGGACGCCTATACGCTCGCCGACCGCGGCACCTGGTTGAGCTTCACCAATCGCCGCGGCCTCGTCCTGCTGGTCGAGGGCGAACCGCGGCTGTTCAACCCCTACGGCGCGATCCTCGTCAACCCGGCGCGCCATCCCCACGTCAAGGCGGCCGAGGGCCGCGCGTTCATCGCCTGGCTCACCTCGGCCGAAGGCCAGCGCGCGATCGCCGGGTTCACCGTGGCCGGCGAACGCCTGTTCACCCCCAGCGCCGCCCCTCAATAATAAATCTCGTAACCACAGAGACATAGAGAGTCTGTGGTGTTTTTCTAAATCACGGGCCGTTGTAGACGATGGCGCCGAGGTTCTCGCAGTCGTAGCCGCCGAGCTCGGCCGCGCGGTCGGCGAAGGCGCGGTCGCGGGTAAACGCGAGGAGCTTTTGGAACGGCGGCTCGAAGTAGTCGCGCCGGCGCATCACCAGATCGTAGCGCTCGCGGTGCAGCGGCACGAATCCGAGCTTGAGCTGGCGCGCGACCGCGGCGACCGCGAGTCCGGCGTCGGCCTTGCCCTCGAGCACCGCCATCGCCAGCTCGGTCTCGCTGCGCACCGGCGCGGCGGGCACGTCGAGGTCGGCCAGCCCCAGTCCGGCTTGCGCCAGCAGGTGCTCGAACAGCAGCCGGCTGCCCGCCTCGGGCTGGCGGACGACGACGCGCGCCCTCTTGGCGCGCAACGCCGGAAGGTCCGGGATCGCGAGCGGGTTTCCGGGCGCGACCACCAGTCCCTGCTGGCGCCACGCCCATTCGACGGCAACCACCCCCCGGCCGTCGAGCGTCCGGCGCACGAGCGGCACGTTGTAGGCGCCCGATTCGGCGTCGTACACGTGCAGTCCGCAGATCGCCGCCTCGCCGGCGGCGAGCCGTTCGAGCCCGTCGAGGCTGCCGCCGGGCAGCATGGCGAGGCCGCACTTCGCCTGATTCAGGCACCATTCGAGGAGCGGGTCGTGGCTCCCCGCGACCACCGCCGGCGGGCTCGCGCGCGCGCTCCCGGGCGATTCGGGCGCCGCGTTCCGGTCGATCCACTCATCGATCAGCTGCTTGGGGAACAGCCACTTTCCGGTCACGCGGGTGCACGGAATCCGGCGCGCCTTGACCAGGTCGTAAACCTTGCGCTCCTTGATGCGCAGGTACTCGGCGATCTCGTGGGTGTTCATCATCTCGCGCACGGCCGAATCCTTCGCGCCCGATCGGGCATGCCCTGGTATCCCGCGGGCACGAGCATAGCGTTCCCGCCCGCCGCCGTCTGCACGTCACCGGGGTCAGGTCATAAGAGACCCATGCGCCTGAGCTCGGCCCGGGCGCCGTGGTATTCGATAAGATTGGTTTGGCCGGTGTTGACCGCCCGCCCGAACATATTCACCGCGCGTTTCTTGTCGTCGCCCATCAGGTAGTACTGCCCAATATAAAAGAGCGCCTCGGCGCGTTGCACGACCTGACTCTGGGGCGCGGCGTTCTTGACCGCGTCGAGCACCTCGGCGGGACCGATCTCGCCGAGGTAAAGCCTGGCGATCGCGCCGGGCCAGCGCTCGAGATCGAGCTTCCGTGACGCTTCGAGCAGTCCCGCCATGCCGCCCTCGCCGGATCGCGCGCGCGCGAGGTAGAGCCAGATCACGCGATAGGCGTCGTTGGGATTGGCGCGCAGAAGCGCCCCGAAATCGCTCGCCGCTTCCCGGAAGCGCCCCATATAGAACAGCGCGTTGCCGCGGTTGTAGAACGCCGGCGCATAGTTGGGCCTGAGCTCGATGGCGGTGTTGTAATCGGCGATGGCCTTCTCGTAGAGCCCCTTGTGGTCATGGGCGATGCCGCGGTTGTTGTAGGCGACCGGATGGTCGGGCCTGAGCCCGATCGCGGTGTCGAAGTCGGCGATCGCCTCGTCGTACACGCCCTTGCGGCGATAGAGGCTGCCCCGGGTTACGTAAGCCTCGAAGAACTCGGGGTTGACCTTGATCGCCCGGTCGTAATCGGCCATGGCTTCGTCGCGCAGGCCCATGGCGCGATAAGCGTTGCCGCGGTTGTAGGCGACCTCGAAGTCGTCGGGCTGGAGCCCGAGCGCGGAGGTGTAATCGGCGATCGCCTCTTCGGTTCGGCCCTTGGCGCGGTACGCGTTGCCGCGGTTCTTGAACACCGACGCGTCGTTGGCCCTGAGCGCGAGCGCGTGATCGTAATCGGCGATCGCCAGGTCGTAGGCGCCCTTGGCCAAGTACGCGTCGCCGCGCTTCTTGATGCTCCCGAAGTCGTCGGGCCTGATTCCGAGGACGCGGTCGAAGTCGGCGATTGCTTCGTCGAGCGCGCCGCGCGCCCAAAACGCGTTGCCGCGGTTCTTCAAGGCCTCGAAATCGCCCGGCGCGCGTTTCAGCACCGCGTTGTAATCGGCGATCGCCCGGTCGTAGAGGCCCTTGGCGAGATACGCCTTGGCCCGGCTTCTCAGCGGCGCGTAATCACCCGGCGTGACCCGCATCGCCGCCTCGTAATCGGTGATCGCGAGGTCGTAGGCGCCCTTGACGCTGTATGCGTCGCCGCGGCCGGTCAACGCCGCGAAGTGATCGGGACCGAGACGCAGCGCGGCGCTGTAGTCGGCGATGGCTTGATCGTGAAGGCCCTTGCCGGCGTAGGCGGTGGCCCGCGCGAGGTAGCCGTCCAGGCTGTTCGGGTCGCGGCGGACGGCGGCGCTCAGTTCGGCGATCGAGACCTCCGCGCCGGCGCCGCCGCCGCCCACCGCCTGGGGGATGAAGAAGTTCTCGGCGTCGTCCTCCAACAGCACCACGGCGGCGCCGTATTCGGCGATCGCCTCCTCGTGCAGGCCGCGCGCCGCGAGCGCTCCCTTGCGGCTCTCGGCGACGTCGGCGGCGCCCGGGTCGAGGCGAAGCGCGGTGTCGTAATCGGCGATCGCGTCGTCGTAGAGACCGAGCGCGTGGTGAACGTTGCCGCGATACTTGAACACCGCGTGATCCGCCGGCTCGAGCCCCGCGGCGGCGTCGAGATCGGCCAGCGCCCGCTCGTGCATGCCCGTGGCGGCGTACGCGACCCCGCGGTTTCGGAGCACCTCGAAATCGTCGGCGCTGACCGCCGCGGCGCGGTCATAGGCGGCGATCGCCGCGGCGAATTCGCCCTTGGCGAAGCGGGCGTCGGCGCCGCCCTTGAGGACCCCGAAATCGTCGGGGCCGATCTCGACGGCGGCGTCGTAGTCGGCGATCGCCTGGTCGTGGCGGCCGATCGCCAGATAGGCGCTGCCGCGGGCGCTCAAAAGCGCGAAGTCGTTCGCGTCGATTTCGGCGGCGGCGTCGAGATCGGCGATCGCCCGGTCGTAAAGGCCCTTCGCCAGATAAGCCTCGCCGCGGTTTCTCAGTACCTCGAAGTCATCGGGTTCGATGCCCGCGGCGGCGTCGTAATCGGCGATCGCCCGATCGGGCAGGCCGATCGCCCGATACGCGTTGCCGCGGTTCTTGAGAACGCCGAAATCCTTTGGCTCGGCACGCGCCGCGGCGTCGTAGTTGGCGATCGCCAGCTCGTACAACCCCTTCGCGTAATAAACGTCGCCGCGCGCCTTGAGGTCGGCGAACGCGCCAGGGTCGACCTCCTCTGCTGCGGCATACTCGGGCACGGGTTCGGGCGGCGCCTCGCGGCCCAGCGCCTCGTACGCCACCGCCCGGTTGTTGACGACCTCCTGATCGTCGGGGTTGATGGCGAGCGCCACTTCGTAGTCGGCGATCGCGCGCTCGTGCTCGCCCTCCACGGAGAAGGCGTTGCCCCGGCGCTTGTAGGCTTCGGCGTATTCGGGGTTGAGGCCGATCGCGGCGTCGTAGTTTGCGATCGCCTGCTCGACGAGACCGACGGCCATATAGGCCCTGCCGCGGTTGGTGAACGCACGGTAGTGGTCGGGCTTGATCTCGATCGCCAGGTCGTAGTCGGCGATCGCCCGCTCGACGAACCCGGTCGCCGCGTAGGCCTCGCCGCGCTTGTTGAGCACCTCGTAGTCGTTCGGGTTGAGCCTGTACGCGGTATCGTAATCCTCGATCGCGCGGTCGAAGAATCCCTTGCTCGCGTACGCGATACCACGGTTGTAATAGGCCCGGAAGTAGTCGGGGTTTAGATTGATGGCGGCCTCGAAGTCGACGATCGCCCGGTCGTGCAGGCCCTGGTCGTCGTACGCCAGGCCACGGTTGTTGCGGACATAGACGAGGTTGTCGGGGCTCAGGTCTCCGCTTTCGATCGCCCGCGTATAGAGACCGATCGCCTCCTCGAGGTCGCCGGCGCTCTGGGCGGCGAGCGCGGCGCGGGCGTCGTCGAGAGCGTCCGCCCACGACGGCGACGGCGCCGCCGCGATCACCAGTGCGACCATCACGACCAGTCTGCGAAGCATCTACGTCTCCCAAACCGCCCCGCGGGCGGCGTACCCCGCCGAATCGGGCGCCGCGACAAACCGCCGCCGAGGAACGCCGGATCGACCCGTCCGGATCTTCCGTGAGGTGCGTTTTAGCCGGTTGCCGGCGCGGCGTCGAGCGGCCGTTGACCCGCCCCGCCGCCGGCGCATGGGGAACGCGTCGCCCAATCGGAAACCCGCCGGACCGCACTGCCGACCGCCCGCCGCCCGCCCCATGAGCGTCACCGGCGGCTAAGCGTCGCGATCTCCAACCCCGGCGCAAGCCGCGCCCGGGCTACGGCCGATCCATGGCCAGGTCGGGGATGATCTCGGTGTTGGGGGTTTGGTCGAAGATTGCCGGGTCGAGCTTGATCTTCGAGGCGCGGTTGCCGCCGCCGAGAATGACGTAGTCGAGGTCCATGATGCGCCGGTCGACCCACAGCGGCAACTCGGCCGGCAGCGCCAGCGGGGTGACGCCGCCGAGCGTCATCCCGGTCACGGCGCGGGTCTCCTCGGCCGACGCGAACGATACCTTGCGCGCGCCGAGCCGCTTGCGCACCACCTTGTTCACGTCGAGCCGGGTGGTCGCGAGGACGACGCAGGCGGCGAACTTCTCCTCGCCGGTCTTGGTCCTGACGATGATGGTGTTGGCCGAGTGCTCGGGCGGATAGCCGTAGCGCTCGCAGAACACGGCGGTGTCGGCGAGGTCCGGATCGCACGCAATGATCTCGTACGAGAGCCCCGACGCTTCGAGCATGGCGTGAATCGTGTCGACGATATTCGGCATGGCGAATCTCCTCCGCGAGGTACGGCGTCCGGTCAGCCGGTGGCGCGCGCCGCCGGCGCCACCCGTGCGCGGCTGAGGACGAAGAAATTTCCGGCGACGACGAGCGCCAGACCGAGCAGCGCCGGCCAGCTCCAGCCGAAGCCCTCGAGCGCCGTCGAGACGCCGAGCGCGACCACCGGGTGCAGGATGTTGGCGTAGGCGGCGCGGTCGGCGCCGATGCGCCCCAACAGCGTCAGGTAACAGCCGAAGGCGACGATCGAACCGAACAGCGAGAGGTACAGCAGCGAACCGACATAAGCCAGCGACCAGTCGAAACCGAACGATTGCCCGCGCGCCACGGCCATGATCGCGGTGAACGCCGCGCCGTACGCCATCGCCACCGCGTTGGTCTGCATCACCGGCATGCCGGCGACCTGGTTGCGCGCCGAGACGATGTTGCCGAGCGACGCCGATAGGGTTCCGAGCACGCACAGCGCGAGGCCCGCCACGGTCGCATGCCCGCCGCCGACACCGGCGAGCTCGGGCCAGTAGATGAGGGCGATGCCGACGACGCCGACCAATCCGCCCGCCACCACCCGCGGCCGCACCGCACTGCCGAGGCACAGCGCGCCGAACAACACGTTGAACAGGATCATGAGCGAGAACGAGACCGCCACCAGTCCGCTCGTGACGCTCTCGGTGGCGATATAGAAAAGCACGTAGTTGAGCGAGAACAGCAACAACCCCAAAAGCGCGGCGAACCCGTGCTCGCGGGCGCTGAACCGGATTCGCAGGCGGCGCGCGGCGCACCATCCGAGCAATATCAGCGCCGCGAGCGCGAAGCGGTAGACGATCGACGCCTCGGGCGCGACCACCCCGAGCTGGAGCTTGATCGCGAACCAGGTGGTGCCCCAGATGAGCACCGTGAATCCGTAGAGGACCGCGTTGTTCATCGCTGCCGAGCGCGGCGGGCTTTTGCCGGACGCACCTATTCGAGCACCACCTGATGGGTGAAGTTGGCGCCGTCCGAGACCGTGATCCGGGTGAAGCCCAGGAGCTTGGCGAGGTCGAAGAAAGTGAAGAAGTCGGCGACCCCGAGCTGGTTGAGAAAATCGGACGCGCGCGCCTCCGAGGTCAGCAGCGCGAGCAGCGCGCGGACGCGATAGAGCGTGTCGAGATGGCCGTCGCGCAAGCTGACGATGATCAGCTTCTCGGCCTCCTCGCCCTTGGCGAACATGACGAACTGCGGCGGATAAGGTTTCCGCATCATATTTTGGGTGAAGCCGACGACGAAGCGGAGCCGCGTTTCGCGGTTCGCGTCGCTGAGCGTGAGCGCGCGCGCCTTGTAGGTCTCGGTGCTCGACGGCGGCGGGTAGTAGTAGCCGGCGTGCCGGTCGTGGGCCACGGCCGGCGACGCCGCGGCGATAGCCGCCGCCAGGAGCACGACGCGACGCGACGCCTTGCGTGCGGACAACCCGGTCGCGGCCATCGTTCCCTCCCTCGCGGCGGATGCGTCGTGCGAAGCTTATATCAGTATTCGAAAATATTGGTATTAGGGGCGCGGGCGCTCGAATGTCACGCGCGAACGGGCGCCGCGCTGGCGCGTTCGCTGGCTTTCGCTATACTGCGCTCCCCACTCGCCGGGGAACGGGGGACGGTCCATGAAGTTCGAGAAAATCGCTTTCGTTTCAAGCGGCTCGCCGACGGCCCAGGAGGCCGCGGCTTCGTTACGCAAGCGTTACAGCGGCGCCAATCCCGACGACGCCGACGTCATCGTCGCCCTCGGCGGAGACGGCTTCATGCTCGAGACCCTGCACGCCTTCCTCAATCGCAATGTCCCGGTTTACGGCATGAACCGGGGAACGGTCGGCTTTCTGATGAACGAGTTCAGCGAGGACGACCTGCCCGACCGTCTCGACCAGGCCACCGCCACCGAGCTGCATCCGCTCGAGATGACGGCCAAGACCGCCGAGGGCGGCCAGACCCAGGCGCTGGCGATCAACGAGGTGTCGCTGTTGCGCCAGACCCGGCAGGCGTCGAAGATCCGCATCAGCGTCGACGGAAAGGTGCGCACGGAAGAGCTCGTCTGCGACGGGGTGCTCGTCGCCACCGCGGCGGGCAGCACCGCGTACAACCTGTCGGCGCACGGGCCGATCCTGCCGGTCGGCGCCGAAATCGTGGCGCTGACGCCGATCAGCGCCTTCCGCCCGCGGCGCTGGCGCGGCGCGCTTCTTCCCGCGCATGCGGAGATTCGTTTCGAGATTCTCGAACATTGGAAGCGACCGGTGAGCGCGGTCGCCGACCACACCGAAGTGCGCAACGTGATTGATGTCGGGGTCGTCGAAAAGCGCGATATCCGACTGAGCATCCTGTTCGACCCCGAGCACAACCTCGAGGAGCGAATCCTCAGCGAGCAGTTCGCGAGCTAGAGCAACCTCCGATCGAATTCGGACGTATCCGGAGTTTCGGAAGTGGTTTCGGCGTTCTTCGGGTGAGAAGGCGGCGACACGGTTTCCCCGGTAATCGGTGAAGAACAAAAAAAGAGGGCCGGCGTGAGCCGGCCCTAAGGCTGGGGGAATTGTGGAGGTCGTATCGCGCGTCTCGTGCGCGAGTAGATGTATCGGGGGGTATTATGACCATCCCGCACGGGGCGGCTCCTCGCCTTGCAATTTGGAGTATCCAATTCGGCGCGCTGAGGGATTCAGCATGATTCACCGCCACTGATCGACCGCCGGGGGCGTCGGCGCCAGAGCACAACTTACTGAAAACACGTAAGAATTTATGCCCTAGGTGTAAAACGCAGCGTCGTCGCGGGATCGGGGCGTATTCTTGCCGGGGGCCTCATTTTCGCAAACGCATGCTCTGAACGTCACTGCTCATTTGCGATTTGCAACGATTTGCGCAGCCGTGACGCGGCGAACGCCGGGTTGCTTACGGCTTGACCCTGGCGTGATCGCGGCACCATGTTCTCCGGTGCATCGGTGAACCGGGAGGCGGGGTGGCGTGACCGGGACATGGGCCAGGGCGATCACGGTTGACGCGCTCAAGCGCAAGCGCAGGGCGGTGGTTCGCCTTGGCGGCAAGCAGATCGCGCTGTTCAACACCGCCGACGGCGTTTACGCCTGCAACAACCGCTGCCCGCACGAAGGCTACCCGCTGCGCGAGGGCGCGCTCGACGGCGGTTGTCTCCTCACCTGCAACTGGCACAACTGGAAATTCGACCTCAAGACCGGCGCCAACCTTTACGGCGGCGACCGGCTGCGCGTCTATCCGACCGAGACGCGCGACGGCGAGGTCTGGGTCGACGTCGCCGACCCGCCGTTCGAGGAGCGCCGCGCCGCGATCATGGCCAACCTGCGCGACGCCTTCGACGACCACGCGTACGGCCGCATCGCCCGCGAGATCGCGCGGCTCAGGCTCGCCGGCGGCGACCCGGTCGAGGCGGTGGCCGAGGCGATCCTGTGGTCGTACGACAGGCTCGAGTTCGGCTGGACCCATGCGTACGCCGGCGCCGCCGAATGGCTCGCGCTGTACGACGAGCGCGACGGCGACCCGGAGACGCAGCTCGTCTGCCTGATCGAGATCGTCGGCCACATCGCCGACAACGTGCTGCACGCCGACACCTACCCTTACGCCGCGGGGTCCCGGCGGTACGACGAGGACGCCTTCGTCGAGGCGGTCGAGCGCGAGGACGAGGCAGCCGCGTTGGCGATGGTGCGCGGCGCGCTCGGCGCCGGCCTCGGCTTCGCCGGTCTCGAGCGCGGCCTCGCGCGCGCGGCGCTCGCCCACTACAACGATTTCGGCCACTCGCTGATCTACGTCGTCAAGGCGGGACGGCTGATCGGGCGGCTCGGACCGCGGGTCGAGGCGCCGGTTCTCCTCGCCCTGGTGCGCTCGATCGTCTTCGCGCGGCGCGAAGACCGGATCCCCGAGTTCCGCGGCTATGCACCGGCGCTCGAGGCCTGGGGCCGCGCGAGCGGGAAGCGCAAGGCGCCGGCGGCGGAGGCTTTCCGCGGCCTCAACGCGAAGCAGGCGCTCGCGCTCGCCGCCCGGCACGGCGCGGCCGCGCCCGAGTCGCTCTACCGCGCGCTGCTCGGCGCCAACGCGGCCAACATGCTCGCCTACGACCTGGCGTACCAGGAGCATACCGACCGGCCGATCCGCGACAACGTCGGCTGGCTCAGCTTCACCCACGGCATCACCTTCGCCAACGCCGTCCGCGTCGCGTGCGCCAGGTTCCCCGAGCTGTGGCCCCAAGGGCTGTTGCAGCTCGCCTGCTTCAGCGGGCGCAACGCCCCCTACACCGACCCCACGCTCGACGGTGAACGCTGGCGGGTCGACGACACCGGGGCGTTCTTCGCCGCGGCGGTCGAGGCCCTGTTCGACCACGGCCGCGACGAGTACATCGTCTCCGTGCACATCGTCAAGACGCTGCTGGCGGCGCGCGAGGAGGTGCGTTCGGGCGCGGCGGGGGAGCACGCCGGCGTCATCGCCGCGGCGCTCAACCGGTTCCTGCATTCCCCGCTCAAGCGCAAGCACACGCTCCGGACCGCGCGCCAGGCGATGGCCTTCGTCAAGCTCGACGGGTAGGGCTGATTTATACCATCGGTCATCAAAAATGACCGATGGGCGTTCAAACGGCACGCAGCCTTACGCCGCATAAGCGGCGGCGCGCGGTCGCGCTTGCCAGCGGTCATTATGAGTCAATAATAATGACCGCTGGTATTAGCCAGACCGGTCCCTAAAGCGGCCAGACCCACAGGATCATCGGTAGGCCGACGGCGACGATGATCACCTCGAGCGGCAAGCCGACACGCCAGTAGTCGCCGAAGTGGTAGCCCCCCGGCCCCATGATCAGCATGTTGTTCTGGTGCCCGATCGGCGTCAGGAAGGCGCACGAGGCGCCGACCGCGACCACCATCAGGAAGGGGTCGGCGCTGACCCCGAGCGAGGCGGCGATGCCCATCGCGATCGGCGCCGCCACCACCGCGGTGGCGGCGTTGTTCATGACGTCGGACAGCGTCATCGTCACGATCATCAGCAGCGCCAGCACGAGCGCCGGCGAGACGTCCGCCGCGACGCTGAGGATGCCGGCGGCGATCAGTTGCGTCGCGCCGGTGGTCTCGAGCGCCTCGCCGACCGGGATCATGGCGCCGAGGAGCACGATCACCGGCCAGTCGACGCTCTCGTAGATCTCGCGCGGCGGGACGATCATCAACAGCACCATCAAGAGCGCCGCCAGCGACAGCGCCAGGGGAAACGGCAGCAGCCCGGCGGTGGCGCCGGCGATCGCCGCGGCGAAGATCGCCACGCACAGCCCGGCCTGGCGGCGCTTGCCGGGCTGCAGCCCGCGCTCGGCGAGCGGCAGGCAGCCGATCGCCTTGATGGCGTCGGGCAGACGGTCGGGGTCGCCTTGCAATAGCAGCACGTCGCCGGCCTCGAGCGGCAGCTTGGTGAGCCGCTCGCGGATCGGACGGCCCTGGCGCGACACCGCGAGCAGGGTGACGCCGAAGCGGCGCCTGAGCCGGGCCGCGTCGGCGCTGCGCCGCTCGATGCGCGAGCGCGGCGGCACCACCGCCTCCATCAGCACCACGTCGTCCGAACGCAACAGGTTGGTCCTCGAGCCCTCGACGCCGACGACTTCGAGCCTGAGCCCGGTAATGAACTTGCCGATCGCCTCGGGGCTGGCCTCGATGATCAGCAGGTCGCCGGCCTGGACCGGCTCGCGCCGGGCCATGCTGAGCCCCGGGCGGCCCTTGCGGATGACGCCGACGATGGCCGCGTCGATGTCTTCGACGAGCGCCTCGATGTCGTGCACGGTCTTGCCGGCCGCCGGCGAATCCTCGGTCACGCGCGCCTCGGAAACGTAGTCCTCGAGGTCGAAAAGCTCCTGTTGGGAAAGCTTCCGGCGCCGCTCGGCGGGGATCAGCCGCCAGCCCACGGCGGCGATGAACGCCAGCCCGGCGAGCGCCACGGCGGCGCCGACCGGCGTGAAGTCGAACATGCCGAAAGGCTCGCCGACGGCCTTGCCGCGGAAGCTGGCGATGATGATGTTCGGCGGCGTGCCGATCAAGGTGACCAGCCCGCCGAGGATCGTGCCGAACGAGAGCGGCATCAACACCACCGCCGGCGACTGTTTCGCCTTCTGCGCCGCCTCGATCGCCACCGGCATGAGCAGCGTGAGCGCGCCGACGTTGTTCATCATCGTCGACAGGCCCGCGCCGAGGCTGGAAAGCGCCCCGAGGCGGAGCGACAGGCGCTTCCCGCTCAACGTCACGTGCCGGGCGATGAGGTCGATCGCGCCCGAGTTCGAAAGCGCCCGCGAGATGATGAGCACCATCGCCACGGTCACCGTCGCCGGATGGCCGAGGCCGAGAAACGCTTCCGAATAGGGCACGACGCCGAGAAGCACGGCCGCGATCAGCGCGATCACCGCAACGATGTCGTGGCGCCAGCGCCCCCAGATGAAGAGCGCCATGACGCCGACGAGAATCGAGAAGATCACCGCCTGTTCGTAAGTCATCCGGCGCCGCCGTTCACGCCCCCTGCGATTCGCCGCCGAACGTTACCATCCGCGGTGAGCAGGCGAAAGCCGGCCCGAGGAAGTTGCCGGATGTGATCGAGATCAAGGTGCGCGCCGGCGCCATCGACTATGGTCACCGGCGGTATCGCGCCGCGCGTATCGGCCCACACTGACGAACGCCTGTCATGTCCGGCACCCACCAACGCGGTTCCCCGCTTTCGCCGGTGCTTCTCGCCGGGCTGTTGATGCGCCCGCTGCCCACGGCGCCGTTGCAGCCGATCCTCGGCGCGGCGATGCGCGTCATGCGGCGGCGGCATCCCGAAGCGTTCGACAGATTGCACGAACTGCACGGCGCTCTCATCGTGATCGATCCGGTCGATCTGCCCTTCGCCCTGGCGATCGACTTCTCCGCCAACGACCTTCGCGTCGCCGACGAGCGCGACCGCGCGACCGCGACGGCGACGGTCCACGGGCCTCTGATGGCGCTCATCGACCTCATCGAGGGGCGGTGCGACGGCGACGCGCTGTTTTTCTCCCGCGATCTCACGATCGAGGGCGACACCGAGGCGGTCGTCGCGCTGCGCAACACGCTCGACGGCGCGGCCATCGACATCGTCGAGGATCTGGCGTCGAGCCTGGGGCCGTTTGCCCGCCCGGCGCGGCGCATCGTTGGCGACGCGATGCGGCTGCTCGGCGCGTTCGCCGACGGCCTCGAAACGCTGCGCCAGGCGGCCGTGGCGCCTCTCGCCGTGCGCGCCGCTGGCCAGGCGGCACGGCTCGAACGCCTCGAGGAGCGGATCGCGGCGCTCGAAAAGCGCGCGCGCCGGCCGCGGCCGGGACGCCGGGACGCGGGATGAGCCGGCGACGGTCCGCGAGCATGGCGGCGAGCCAACGCGCCCCCCTCGAGCTGG
>JACZUY010000043.1 GCA_022572945.1 Pseudomonadota bacterium | reverse complement strand
GGATCGCGCTGGAAACACTGACGCCAAATCGCGCCGCCGCCTGTCGTCGCGATGTCCCCCCATCAACCGCCTCGACAACACGCACCCGAAGATCGTCAGAAAGGCTCTTCCCCATACATGCTGGCCTCCTATTCCAGCATATAGGGTGAATCACAAAACCGCCCCAAAGGGAATCCCCTACGACTCATTCAGTTCGGAATACGCTCTAGCAACGCCATTGCCGTACGCCGGGACGTTCGTACGCTGAACGGCATGCGTTCGACTGGTCGGCCGCCGGTTCATCCGATAGGGTGGCCACAATTTCCCAACCGACCTAACATAGCCGGCGGGACGTGATTGGTTCGGCTTGAGGCGAGGATGCATGGGGGCTCACAGCCGTCGGAAAAATCTTGCGTTCGCGGGTTTCGCCGGCATGGTTTTGCTTGCGCCGATGGCTGGCGTCGCCAACGAGGATGTTGCGAAGGCAACCTTCACGGAGGCAACCGAGCTGGTCGAACTGGCGCGGCAGACTGGCTCGATTGGCGAGCGATGGACGTTCTACGAGACCGCCCGTGCCTATCTGTCGCAGATTAGCGGTTCGCTCTCCGGCACCGACCTCGCACACCGACTATGGGATGAGGAGACCACGGAGGGGGCGCTTTACGAAAATGTGAAGCGCGAACTCTTGCTCACGGGCAAGGCGGCCTGCGAACAGGAATTTACCGCGGCCTGCGTCTTGCGGTTCGCGCGCGACCTCCATCTCATCATCGACGTGGTTGGGGCCGACGAGTTCTTAGTTGAAATATCCAAGGCACAGGCCGTGGCGGGCGACATTTCAGGCGCCTTCGAAAGCATCGAGACGGTTCATTCAAATCCGTTTCGCAACGCCCTTCCGCCGATCATGACTGCGATGGTGGAGAGAGGCGAGCTTGGCGAGGCGCTCGCGAAGGCGAATGGCTTGTACCGCCGCGGAGACCGCGATGTCGCCCTATCGTCAATTGTTCAAGCCCTGGCCGAGAAGGGATATTTGGCCGACGGTCGGGGAGTCGCTGCACAGATCGACGATGCCGGCGCCCGCTCCCTCGCGGTGGCGACGCTCGCCGGTGCCAGACCATTGGACAATGGCGGGCACGACCCGTCGGCGCTCTTTGCCGAAGCATTTGCCCTCGCCGAGACTATCGACGACGCAACGGCACGCGCCAAGCTGCTGTTCAGGATCGCCGAGATACAATTGACCGTCGACAATAATGTCGGCGCGCGCGAGACCTTCGTAGCGGCTTTCGCCGCCGCCCGCGCGATCTCCGAACCGTACGACCGTTATTACGTGCCATACGTTGGATACTGGTATTCGAATGGCGAAATATCGGCCGCGGCAAGAGCGGTAAAGGGCGAGTTCCGAAATACGGCCGCCCAGATCGACGATAACCGGGAACCCACCGACGATGTGCTTTACGATGCCGAGGCGAAGATCGAGTTGGCGGATATTGCCGGCGCCAAGGAGTTGTTGCGCCAAGCGCGCGAAATAGCTTTGAAAATGGAGTCGGAAGACTCACGCGAACACGCCCTTGGCCGAATCATTCAGCTGCGTTCGAGAATGGGCGATATCGGCGGGGCGTTGGCGGATTGGGCGTTGATTCCGGACTCTACATACGCACGCGAACGGATTGCACTGGCTCAGGCCAAGGCAGGCGACATCGAGGGATTGAATGATTTGCTCGAGACGATTGATGAGCAATCTGCGCGCCATAGCTTGCTCAAATGGAAGATCATCCCCGAGCTCGCCAAGAATGGATGGCTCCCGTACGCCCACCGATTTGCTGGCGAGATCGACAAATCGGCGTGGGGTTATTCGCGGGCCATGGTCGCGATCGCGAAGGGCGAAAGCGCTGTCGGGGATTTCGACCTTGCCTTGAGAACGGCCCGTTCCATAACGACGGCCGATGGACGTGCAAACGCACTCAGTGAAATTGCCGCGGTACACTCGAAAAATGGACGTGCAAGCGATGCGATGCGGCTGCTATTGATGGCGTTCCGGGGCATGTTCGGCCCAAACGGGCTCCCTCCCGGAGAAGGCTGGGATTACAACTCGGGCCTGAATGCGATCGGCCGGTCGGACGTGCAAGCATTCACGAACATTGGCCGAGTGCTTGCGGACATTGAAACCGGCGGCTGACAGCGCCGAGTGTTTGCCGATGGCAACAACTCGGATCGTCATGCGAACAGTCAGCGAAGGGCCGGCGGCTTGTCATAGTGGGCGGCGCATTTGTATTTGCGGCAGAGAAATCGGTCGGCATCCAACACCCACAAGACGTCATCTGGGGACTCGCGAGTCGCCATGAACGTCGTATCATCTCCCCACCGGCCTTCTTTTGACTTGGTGTCGGTTTTCATAAACAAGTCCTCCCACCCGTCACCATTAAAATCGGCACGGGCCAGAATTTCAATTTGAATAATGTCAAGTTCTGTTTCGACTTCGAGCTGGTAATCGCTGATGGGTCTTGCCTTGAGGAGCCGTCCGTCTTCAAACTTGCTCAAGGGAATCCGCCTCTCGTTCGCGGCATAGAGCCGGCACCACCAGTCGCAAGACGGGCTTAGCGTCACCATCGCGGGCAAATAATCGAGGGCGCCAGCATCGAGTACGAAGTTCCTCACATGGCTTGATCGGGCAGGCCTGGCGTCCCTGAGCCGTTCGATCGGGACGCATTCCCTGTAGACGGTCAGCCAGAGATAGATATCGGGGGAGTCGATTGCGCCCGAACCTTCTTTCTCATACCGCCTGATATCGGCGCAGCTGTGGGCAATGACCGTGGTTCGGTTGTTTCCGATACCCACGAACAGTCTGAAGCCGTCATCGCCCGGCCATAGGTTCCGTTTCAGGCGTTCGTCGATTTTGTCGAGGCTTTCCAATTCAAGGCTCGGCGACCACCAGACCGGGTAGGGGACGGCTTCCTGCGCCCGGGCCGGGGTGCCGCGGCCGAGGCAAAGCGCGACGACAACGGTCGTGATCAGGAGGGTCAGTCTCGGCCGCATGGGACAATCCGCTGTGCTGGACGCTTCCGGTCTTTGCCATTATCGGCCCTGATGCAACGCGCGCGAGTGTTGCAGAGGAATATGGCCGAGATCAAGCGCATCCGACACGGCGCCGGTCTTGCGACCGCGGGGCACGCGCTCGGCAGAATCCGCTTCGAGCAATCGCGGAGCCTGCTCGACGTCGACGGGCTCACCGACCACGGCATCATCCAATTCCGCGCGGTGACGCACCAGTCGTGACGCGCGGGCGTATCGTCGATCACCAACCCGGGCGGCTTCGGTCGCCATTTTTCATGAACCCCCACAACCCGAGGAGTAGAAAGCAATGGCTGCACTCACCATCCAGACGGTCGCCGAGGCCGGGCTCGATCCGTCGTACGCGGCGGCGGCCTCCGGCGGCGACACCGCGAAGAACGAGGCCGGCGACACCTTCCTGCACGTCAAGAACGGCGACGCCTCGGCGCACACGGTGACGGTCACGGCGCAGCGCACGAGCCAGACCGTGCAAGGCATGGGCGCGATGACCAAGGCGAACGTCCAGGTCTCGGTGCCGGCGAGCGGAGAGCGCATGATCGGCCCCTTCGCGCCGCTGGCGTTCAACGACGCCAACAACGACATCGCCATCACCTATTCGAGCGTGACCAGCGTGACGGTCGCCGCGCTCAAGCTGCCGAGGGTGGCGTGATGGCGCACGCGATGGAGCTTACCGACGGCGAGCTCGCCGCGGTCAAGGCGTACCGCGCCGCGCACGCTCGCGAATGGGCGGCGTTCGACCGGCGTCACGCGCGGGCGCTCGAAATCGCCGGGCTGAAGGCGAAGGGCGCCTCGCACGACGACATCGCCCGGCGCTTCAAGCGGACCACCGCGCAAACCGTCCGCGCCCGGCTGGCGACCCTGCCCGAAGTGCTGGCGGCGTACCGCGCGCGCCCGCGCGCCACCTGGCCGCCGCTGGCGCGGCGCGTCATCGACGCAGTGGACGCGGAATAACGCCGATGGCCCGCATCCAAACGTTCTTCGGAGTATGACCGATGTCCGCGGACAGTTCCTGGGAATTGCAACAAGCCATCTATGGCGCGCTTACGGGCGATGCGACGCTGATGGCGCTGATCACCGGCACCACGTGCCGCAAGGCGCGGCGTTCCCCTACGTCACGATCGGCGAATCGACGGCGCGCGACTGGGGCGCCGCCGGCGTCAGCGGAATCGAGACGACGCTCGTCATGCACGTCTGGGGCCGCCAGCGCGGCCACAAGGAAGTCAAGCAGATCATGGCCGAAATCCACCGCATCCTGCACGACGCCGACCTCACGGTGCCCGGCCATGTCCTGGTTTGGCTGCGGTACGAGTTCTCGCAGACATCGCTGGACTCTGACGGCGCCACCTACCACGGCATCGCCCGATACAACGCCTTGACCAATCAGGCGTGAACATGCCGCCGAGAGGCAGGCGGCTCGATCGTGAGCATTGCAGCAGGTGCGCCGTATCGCGAGCGACGGCGCGTCGCCGTCCGGGTTTGAACAACTCCTGAAAAGGTAGAGTGTGATGGAAATGCAGTCGCAGAAATTGGAGAGATTGCTGACGAATAAACACGCCGACTGGGCGAATTTGCCAAAGACGGGATCGATGCTCGGTCTGACAATCCCGGCGGGGCACCGCTCGATCCTGGTCGAGCGCGCCACCGGCTGCATCATCCTGTCCGACGAAGGCAAGCCGATCACGCGCCCGGAACAGGTTCAGTTCCAAAGGGCGAACAGATACAACAGAGGTCTGTTCCGCGAGCACGTCGGCTACTACGAGGGCCACGTCACCTATATGTACCTCGACTCCGAAGGCCACGTGACCGTCGGCCTCGGCCATCTGATCCCCAAGGTGGAAGACGCGATGGAGATGAAATTCTACGAGCGCGGAACGACGATTCCTGCTCATCCGGCGCACATCGAAAATGCGTTCAACAAGGTGCTCGACTCGCGTCTCACGGACAGCAGACACACCGACTTTAAGGATATGAGCCACGTCGATCTCGATCTCACTGAAATCGAATCCCTCTTCGATCGCGATGTGGCGCAATTCCTGAATCTGCTCAAAAAACGAAATTACTTCCCGGACTTTGAAACCTACCCCGCCGGCGCCCAGCTCGGCATGTTGGATATCGCATACAGCATGGGCGTGGATGACTTTCACGATGTGTTCAAGCGTCTCCACGCCGCACTGGATATTCGAAACTGGATTGGTATCGCCGATCAATCCGGGCGCGAGGTGAAGAAGGACAAACACGGCAATCCAGGAATAATGGCAGAACGAAACGAAGTCGTCCGCGGATGGTTCCTCGAAGCGATCAAGGATCAGCCCTTCTTCCTCAATCCCGGCTGCACGCCCAAGAAACTATCGATGATTCCCGGGTAATGCCCTGCGCGTTGGAAACGGCCGACGGCGACGGCAGCGCAGGGTAGGAACATCCGCGCTGGCGCCTGATAACGTGCCGGCGCTCCGCAAAAGCGGGTCTTGGCGGTTTCGTCCGGGTATCTACTGGATTCGCCCCGATTCGACGATAGACGTTCGCGCATTGCATCTGACCAGTGCATCCGTCGGCGATGGACCGACTAGGTCAACAACGCGAAGCACGCCATCCGGTGTTTGGCGAGTAGCAACGTAAACCACCGAGGAGCTGATGACTGGATCACCGTGCGACGGCGGGACCCATGCTTCCCACCGGATGAGAAGGTCGTCGAGGCCGTCTCCATCGAAATCGCCCCGACCGTAAATTATCATTCGCACGGTACTGTAAACATACTCTGTATTCAAGTATTTTGATTTCACTATTCTATCAACGATAAGGGTGGTGTCATCCATGACAATTAATTTGTAAACTGGGGTTTGGTCATCAAAGTAACCATAATCAAAATCGCTCCAGGAGACGCCGCCCCGGTTGGCCCGAAGGAATTTGTACAGGTTCTTGCAGTCCCACCCCATGCCGATCATCGGCGGGATGTAGTTCATGGCGTCTTCATCGAAGACGAAGTCCCGGACGAAGCTTGCTTCCGCCGGCTTGGCTCGCTTGAGCGCCATCAGCGCGTAGCATCGCGCGGAGTGGATGGCGTGCATGGTGTCGGCGTGGATCCAATAGGGATTGTCCTGATCGATGTGGAACCCCTCGTCCGTCCATTTGATCAAGGAGCGACAATCTTCGATCCAATGCTCGACGACGTTCACGCGCTCGATGTCCCAGTTGTACCCGAGCTCGGGGCGGGTCTCATCGATGAGTTCGTCGATATAGACACGCTTCAAGTCGTATTTCACGAGGTGGAATTGCTGCCCTCGGGGGAACGCCTCCTGGAGCTCGGAGTCGATGAGATCGAGGCTCTCGAGCCCTAGCTTGGGCGACCACCAGACCGGGTAGGGGGCGGCTTCCTCGGCCCAGGCCGGGGCGCCGAGCCCGAGGCAAAGCGCGATGACAACGGTCGTGACTATGAGGGTCAGTTTTCGCCCCACGGGACAATCCGTTGTGTTTGATGCTCCCGGCCGATCCCATTATCGGCCCTGATGCAACGCACGCGAGTGTTGCAGAGAATTATGGCCGAGATCAAGCGCATCTGACACGGCGCAGGTCTTGCGACCGCGGGCCATGTGCTCGGCAGAATCCGCTTCGACCAATCGCGGCGCCTGCCCGACGCACGACCGACCACCGCATCACCCAATTCCGCGCGGTGACGCACCAGGCGTGACGCGCGGGTATATCGTTCACCACCAACCGGGCGGCCCAGGCCGCCCTTGGTTTTCACCCCGGCCGCCTCGGCCGCCTTTTTTCATCCACAAGGAGTAGCAAGCAATGACTGCACAGAAAGGTTCCCTGTTCCTGCTGAAGGCCGGCGACGGCGGCGGGCCTGAGACCTTCACAACCGTCGGCGGCATGCGCGCGACGAGCTTCCAGATCAACAACCAGACGGTCGACGTGACCAACAAGGACTCGGCGGGCATGCGCGAGCTTCTCGCCGGCGCCGGAGTCCAGTCGATGTCGCTCTCGGCCAACGGTGTGTTCACCGATTCGGCCGCCGAGGAGACCGTGCGCTCACAAGCCGCCGCCAACTCGATCAACAACTACCAGATCATCTCGGGCAACGGTGATAAGTGGCAGGGCGCGTTCCTGATCACCAGCTACCAGCGCTCGGGCAACTACAACGACGACGAGCAGTTCTCGATCTCGCTCGAAAGCTCGGGCGCGATCACCTTCACCGCCGCCTGATCGGGCGGCTCGGCCGATCGGCCGCATCTTCGCTCACGCCCGGAATCCGTCTCGCGGCTGACCGCGGGCGGCCCGTCCTCCCCCAACGACAGGAAACCAACAGCCCATGCCGACGCTCACCATGCCCGCGTCGCCCGGCTTCCGCTCGGCGCGGTTCGGCCTGCGCAGCAATACGCAGTCCTTCACCAGCCCCTTGAACCGCGCGGTGCAGACGCTCGAGCTGCCGGGCGCGCTGTGGTTCGCAAGCTTCGAGCTGCCGCCCATGTCGCGCGCCCAGGCCGCGGCCTGGCAGGCGTTCGTGATCGACCTCATGGGCCGGTCGGGGCGCTTCTTCGGCTTCGACCCCGACGCCAGGACGCCGCGCGGCGCCTACGATTCGGGGTCCGACACGCCGCTCGTCGCCGGCGCTGGCCAGACCGGAACCAGCCTCGCCACCGACGGCTGGCGGGCGAGCGTGACCGGGCTGTTGCTGCCCGGCGACTACCTCGAGCTCGGCGGCGAGCTCAAGATGGTGACGGCGAGCGTCGATTCGGACGGCGGCGGCGCCGTCACCATCGGCTTCGAGCCGTCGCTGCGCGCGAGCCCGGCCGACAACGCGGCGCTGACGCTGACCGATCCCAGGGTGAAAATGATGCTCGTCGACGACGAGCAGGCGGCGTGGGAAGGCGACCTCAACAGCATCGTCCAGGGTTTCGCCTTCTCGGGCGTGGAGGTGTTCTGATGTCCACCTTCGCCAACCTTCCTTCGCCCGCCGTAGCGGGCTTCGCGAAGGCGGGGGCTTCGGTCGATTTATCCGCCGAAGCTCCGGTAGGAGCGTAGGCGGATGGCGCGCACCCTCACCGCGGCCGCCAAGACCGAATCACAGAAATCGAGCGGCGTGAAGCCGATCGCGCTGGTCAAGCTGGCGTTCGACTCAGGCGACATGCTGGTGTGGTCGGGGCGCGGAGACTTGGCGTGGAACGGCGACACCTACACCGGCATCGGCGACCTCGGCAGGATCAGTGCGGTCGAGGAAGGCGTCGAGCAGAAGGCGTCCGGCATCTCGTTCGAGCTCTCCGGCATTCCGGCGGCGACGATCTCGGTCGCGCTCGGAGAGGACGTCCAAGGGCGCACCGCCCGGATCTGGCTCGGCTTCCTCGACCCGGCATACCGGCTCATCGCCGCGCCGGTGCTCGTGTTTCGCGGCCGCCTCGACACCATGGACGTGAAGCTCGGCGAGACCGGCGGGGTCTCGGTCACCGCCGAGAGCCGCTTGATCGACTGGGAGCGGCCGCGCGAGCGGCTGTACACCGACGCCGGCCAGAAGGAGCGGTTCGCGAACGACGAAGGCTTCGCGTTCGTCAACGAGGCGGTCGAGAAAGAGATCGTCTGGGGGGCCCGCTTGTGAGCCGGGTTCACGACTGGCCCGAGCGTCTCGCCGAGGTGGTGCGGGCGGCGTCGAACAAACCTTACAAGCTGGGGCGGCACGACTGCTTCCGCTTCGCTTGCGAGTGCGCCCATGCGTTGACCGGCGCCGACTACGACGCCTCGTTTGGCGGCCGGTACAAGACCGAGCGCGGCGCGCTCAGGCTGATCCGGCGGTTCGCCGGTGGTGACTCAAAGGCGGCGGTGACCAAGCTGCTGGGCCGTGAACCGGCGCCCGTAATGCTCGCCCAGCGTGGCGACTGGTTGCTCTATCGCGATGCCAAGGGTGAGCACCTGGCCGTCTGCATGGGGTCGAAGGCAGCGGCGCTTGGCGACGGCGGACTCGCCTTGATTCCCGTCGCCATGTGTCTATGCACTTGGAGGATTGACTGATGCCGAAATCGATCCTCAGCGCCGTCGTCCCGATCGTCGGACGGCTCGCCACGGCAGGATTGCCGCAGCCGTTCGGCATCATCGCCCAAATCGGATTCTCGCTTCTCGGCCAGGCGCTCGCGCCCAAGCCGAAGACGCGGGGATTGCCCGACTTTGCGGTCGAAGAGAGGGGCATTTCGCAAATTGTCCGCTCGTCGGTCGAGCCGCACCGCATCATCTACGGCGAGCGCATGGCGTCCGGCCCGCTGGTGTTCGTGGCGACGAGCGGGACGAACAACCGGAACTTGCACATGGTGTTCCCGCTCGCCGGTCACGAGGTCGAGGCAATCGGCGAGATCTTCTTCAACGACGAGGCCATTGGCCCTCTCGACGCCGGCGGCAACGTCATCTCTGGACGGTTCTCAGGAAAGGCGACGATCAAGAAGCACCTCGGCGCCGACGACCAGGCCGCCGATTCGGACCTGGTGTCCGAGGTCGCGGACTGGACCACGGCGCACCGGCTGCGCGGGATCGCGTATCTGTACGCCAAGCTCAAGTACAACCGCGACGTGTTCCCGACGGGAATTCCGAACGTCAAGGCGTTGGTCAAGGGGCGCAAGGTCGTGGACTGGCGTGATGCCGCAATTGCCGTCAGCTCGTCCTCGGTCGCCAACCCGACGACGATCACGACCGCCGCGGCGCACGGGCTTGGCCCCGGCGACCGCGTGTTCATCTTCGGCCACACCGGCGCGACGCCGGAGATCCGCGGCGAGCACCAGGTGCTCACCGCGCCGTCGTCGACGACGCTGACCATCGACATCGACGTGACCGTCGCCGGCGCCGGCGGCTCGCTTTACGAGATGCGGTGGTCCGACAACGCGGCGCTGTGCATTGCCGACTATCTGGTCAACGATTTCGGCCTCGGCGCCGATCCAGCCGACGAGCTCGATCAGGCCGCCGCGGTGACGGCCGCCAACATCTGCGACGAGGAGGTCGACCTTTCGGCGTCGACGCCGACCTTCACCTTCACGGCGGATGCGGCAACCGAGGTTTGCACCCAGGACCCGCCGCCGGAGAACGACAAATACGAGCCCTTGCACCTGGGCGACGGCGTCGAGCTCACGACCACGGGCACGTTGCCGGGCGGGCTGTCGCCTTCGCCGACGCGCTACTACGCGATCCCCGACAGCGAGTCGACCTATCGGCTGGCGACGAGCCTGGGATTAGCCCGGGCCGGTGTGGCCGTCGACATCGCCGACGCCGGCTCGGGCGCGCATACATGCACGCGCAAGTCGCAGCCGCGCTACACGGTGAACGGGGTCGTCAAGCTCGATGCGCGCCCCGCCGAGATCATCGAGGGGCTCCTCGGCGCGATGTTCGGGACGCTCACCTACACCCAGGGGCTCTACACCATGTTCGCCGGCGCCTATACCGGCCCGGCAGCCGTGACGCTGAACGAATCGAACCTGCGCGGCGAGATCAGCGTGCGGCCGCGCCCCGGCAAGGCCGAGCTGCACAACGCGGTGCGCGGCACCCTCACCGACCGCGACCAGCTGTGGCAGCCGACCGAGTTCCCGTCGGTGACCAACGCGACCTACGAGGCGGCGGACGGCGGCGAGCGCATCTTCAAGGACATCGAGCTCAGGCATGTCACCGATTCGGCGCGCGCGCAGCGCCTCGCCAAGCTGACCAACGAGCGCGACCGCCAGGGCTTGGTGTGCGAGTTCCCGGCCAACCTCACGGCGCTCGAGCTGGCGGTCATGGACACCGTCAACCTGACCATCGACCAGCTGGGGTGGTCGGCGAAGGAGTTCGAGCTCGTGGGGTGGACGCTCGCCGAAGAGGGCGGTGTCGACCTGGTGCTCAAGGAGACCGCCTCCGCGGTCTACGCGTTCGACCCCGACAATGACACGACCGTGGTCGACCTCGCGCCGAATACCACGCTGCCGAGCGCGTTCACCGTCGCCGCGCCGACGAGCCTCACGCTCGCCTCCGGCACGGCCCAGCTGTTCGTCGCCGGCGACGGCACCGTGGTCAGCCGCTTACACGCGAGCTGGACCGCGAGCGACGACATCTTCGTCTTCGGCTACGAGGTCCAGTTCAAGAAATCGGCGGATTCGCAGTGGGAAACCGCGCCGCTGCTGTCGGCCGACGAGGTGGCGACGTTCATCCAGCCGGTCGACGACGGCGTGGATTACGACGTGCGGGTGCGCGCGGTCAATCAGCTCGGGGTGCGCTCGGCGTATCTCACCGTGACCGGGCACACGGTCGTCGGCAAGACCGCGCCGCCGGCCGACGTGACCGAGTTCTCGGTGCAGCAGAACGGCAACGTCGCGACCTTCAAGTGGGGCCAAGTGCCCGACGCCGACCTCGGCGGCTACGAGTTGAGATACGACGATCAAGGGTCGTTCGCCTGGGATTCGGCAAAGAGCATCACCAGGACGACACGTGGCACGCTGGTCACCAACGCCGTGCTCGAGCCGGGCGCTCATACGGTGGGCGTCAAGGCGATCGACACCACGGGCAACGAATCGATCAACGCCAAGAGCTTCAACATCACCATCAGCAACCAGAACGAGATCATCGTCGCGCAGACCGAGCATCCGCGCTGGCCGGGCGCGCTGACCGGCTTCGTGCGACACGATGTCTCGGGGCGGCTGGCGCCCGATTCGAACACGCTCGCGAGCGCCATGACCGACGCGCAGCTCTGGGATCAGTTCGTTTACGACCCGGTCGCGAGCGCGAGCTACGAGGCGCCCGAGATGGACCTCGGCTTCGACGCCGACAACGTCCGCGCGTTCGCCGAGATGTCCGCAGGCCTGGGCCCGGGCGAGACCGGCGTCGCCGACCCCGAGCTCGAGATCGACTACCGCGACGAGGCCGCGTCCTACGACGGCTTCGAGCCGTGGACGATCGGCGCGGTCGACGCGCGGCGGGTGAAGATGCGGGCCAAGCTGACGACCGCGAACGGCGTCGCGTACCTGGCGCAGTTCAAGCCGACGCTCGACGTCGAGGAGCGCACCGAGGGCGCCGAGGGCGTGACGATCGCGCCCACCGGCACGGTCATTACCTTCACCGAGCAATTTCACAAGAAACCGAACGTGCAGGTAACGGCCGACGGCACGGGGGCGCTGTTTCCGATCAAGTCAGCGGTGACCGCCACCGGCTTCACCGCCAAGGTGTTCAACGCCGCCGGAAACGAAGTCGGCGGCACGGTCGACTGGCAAGCAACGGGCGCCTGACGGCGCCGCTGTCAGCCGTCAGCAGTTAGCTGAAAGCTGATACCTGAAAGCTGAGGGCTAAGAAATGAGCGTATCGACGTTTACACAACCGGACTACACGGCGCAGACCGGCGCGACCTACAAGGCCAACCTCGACGGCGCGGCCGACGTGATGAAGCGCCTTGGCGCCGCCTTCGCGCCGCACGCGCAGGCGAGCGCGGATATGACCGTGCGGCTCGACGCCGGCGCGATCTTCGACGGCGCGACGTTGACCGAGGTCGCGGCGCAATCGACGGGCACAATCAGCGCGCCGTCGACCAACCCGCGCATCGATCGCGTGGTGGTGGATCGGGCTACGGGCGTGGCGTCGGTCATCACCGGCACCGAAAACGCGAGCCCGGCCGCGCCGGCGATCACCGCCGGCAAGGTTCCGGTCGCCCAGGTCTCGCTCGTGGTGTCGCAGTCTTCGATCGTCAACGCCGATATCACCGACGAGCGCCAGCTCGGCGTCCTGGGGCTGAAAACGGCGGCGTTCGAGAACGTCGGCACGGGCGCCAACCAGGTCGTCCAGCTCGACGGCTCGGCCAAGCTGCCGGCGGTGGACGGATCGCAGCTCACCGGCGTCGGCGACGCCGTCGCCCGCAACAACATCCTGCTCAACGCCTTCCGCATCGCCATCAACGGCGGGCTGTCGGTGCTCAACATGCAGGACGGCATCGTCGACGAGTTCGAGGACGAGACTGGCGTCGATACCGGAGGCTCGACCAACGAGACCTACGACGCCACAAACGATTTCTACACTAATACTGGAAGCACTACCACCGAAGGAACCTTTGCTCTGGGGCAAAGTACAACTATGGACTTTGGTGACGCCGATGTAAACACGCTGAACTTCGGTTTTCTCTTTACTAACACGAACGCGGGGAAGGTGACCAGCGTAAAGATTGATGTAGACGCCGTTACCAACGCGTTCAACTGCGTGGCGAAACTCTACACGGAGAGCGCCGGAAGTCCCGGTACACAGGTTGGCGGCAACTCCGACACGGTTAATCTTGACACTACTGGTGACAAGACCTTCACTTGGTCAAGTAACGCTCCCTCCCTTAGTGCCGGCACGGAATATTGGATGGTGCTTACGGATACGACTGCTGCGGGCGACAAGGTTTCACTGAGTTGCGCTACAAACCAGGCCGGGTTCTCTTCGGGCCGTCATGACACGATTACATCGATCGTGGATGAAAGCGTTAGTCTTAACCGCGAACTCCGCTGCGAAATCAAGGTTCAGGCATCAGCGGTAAACATGACGCTGCTCGCCAACGCCTTCACTGCGGAGGCAACGCCGGCGGAAGCGCGCATCGTGCTGTTCGAGGAGGACGTCGACGCGGTGACGTTGAACACCGACCTCAGGGCCTACGCCAGCCGCGACGGCGGCACGACCTACACCCAGATCACGCTCGCCGACGAGGGCGACTACGCCACCAACAAGCGCATCCTCGCCGGGACCGTGGACATCTCGGGCCAGCCCTCGGGCACGTCGATGAAGTGGAAGGTCGAGACGCTCAACGCCAAGGAGCTCAAGCTCCACGGCGTCGCCCTGCAATGGTCCTGAGCCTGACGAAGGATGAAAAGATGGCGATGAAACGAACTCCCAACCCGCGCGCCGCCGCGGACCGCGACCGCGACGAAATCCTGCTCGCGCTTTACGACAAGCTCGCGGCGGATGATCCCGCGTGGGCGCAGCAGCTGCCGCAGGCCGTCAGCGACGCGGTCGCTCGCCGGCGCACCGCCGCCCCACCCCGGTGACGGAGGCAAACGATGAAACACACGGCTTTGACCGCCGCCCTCGTGGCGGCGGTTCTGCTTTCGGCGCCCGCGCTCGGCGGACAACTGCTCTGCGGCCCGTATCCGCTCGTCGCCGAGGCGCTGCGAAGCCAGTACGACGAGCG
>JACZUY010000211.1 GCA_022572945.1 Pseudomonadota bacterium | reverse complement strand
CGCCACGGCGTGGTCGGCGGCGAGCCCGGCGGCGCGGGCGAGCACCGGCGCCTCGACCTCGTTCATCACCAGCGCGTCGCACGCCGCGGCGACGTCCCCCGGCACCGGCGCGGCGGGCGCGGCGTTGAGCACCACTCGTGCGCCGCGGGCGCGCCGGACCACCGCCCAGGTCTCTGCCGAATCGACCTCGAGCTGAACCACGAGCGTGGTCGCGGGCCCGAGATGCGCGTCGTCGAGCTGGCCCGAACGCAGGCGGCGGTTGGCGCCCGAGGCGACCGCGATCTGGTTGCGGCCTTGCGAATCGACGCAGATCATCGCGCACCCGGTCGGTGTATCGACACGCGTCGTGGCGGCGAGATCGACGCCCGCAGCGCGTAGCGTGGCGAGCGCGATGTCGGCGAAGGCGTCCTGGCCGACGCAGCCGACCATGCGCACATCGGCGCCGGCGCGCGCCGCCGCCACCGCCTGGTTCGCCCCCTTGCCGCCGGCGACCGCCGCGTAGCCGGGGCTGAGCACGGTCTCGCCGGGCCGCGGCAGCGTCTCGACCCGGACCACGAGATCGACGTTGATCGAGCCGAAGACGACGATCATCGCCGCGCCCCCGGCCCGGTCGACCCTAACAATCGAGCGTGTGTTCGCGCTCCCAGTCGGTGAGCGACCGGCAGAAGCTCGCCCACTCGTCGAGCTTGAGCTTGACGTAGCTCGACACCAGCTCGTCACCGAGGCCGGCGCGCGCCACCTTGCACTTGTCGAACAACCGGACCGCGTCCAACAGGTTGAGCGGCAGCCGGCGGATGCGTTTGATGCGCCGGCCCTCGTCGGCGTACATGTTGACGTCGAGCCGCTTGCCCGGATCGCGCCGATTCGCCATGCCGTCGAGTCCGGCGCACAGCACCGCCGCCTGCATCAGATACGGATTCGCCGCGCCGTCCATCAGCCTGAGCTCGAAGCGGCCGGGGGCGGGCACGCGCACCATATGGGTGCGGTTGTTGCCCGAATAGCTGATCGCGTTCGGCGACCAGGTCGCGCCCGACAGCGTGACCGCCGCGTTGATCCGCTTGTAGCTGTTGACCGTCGGGTTGAAGATCGCCGCGAACGCGTCGGCCGAATGGAGAATGCCGCCGAGGAAGGCGTACGCCAGCTTGGACAGGCCGAGCTCGTCCTTGTTGTCGAGGAACAGGCAGCGCCGGCCCGCCTTGTCCCACAGCGACACGTGCGCGTGGCAGCCGTTGCCGGTGAGGTTGGGGAACGGCTTGGGCATGAAGGTGGCGCGGTAGCCGTGCTTCTCGGCGATCGACTTGACCATGAACTTGAAGAAGACGTGGCGGTCGGCGGTGGTCAGGCAGTCGGTGTAGTCCCAGTTCATCTCGAACTGGCCGTTGGCGTCCTCATGATCGTTCTGATACGGGTTCCAGCCGAGCTCCACCATCGAGTCGCAGATCTCGCTGATCACGTCGTAGCGCCGCATCAGCGCCGCCTGGTCGTAGCACGGCTTCTCCTGGATATCGCGGTCGTCGGAGATGCCCGAGGCGTCGGGCTTGATCAGGAAGTATTCGCACTCGACACCGCTCTTCATGCGGTAGCCCTGCTTGGCGGCGGCGGCGATCTGCCGCTTGAGGACGACGCGCGGGCACTGCTCGACCTCCTTGCCGTTCATCCACAGGTCGCCGGCGAGCCAGCCGACCTCGGGCTTCCACGGCAACTGGATCAGGCTGTCGGGGTCGGGCGCCGAGAACATGTCGGGATCGGCCGGCGTCATGTCGAGCCAGCTGGCGAACCCGGCGAACCCGGCGCCGTCCCTCTGCATGTCGCCGATGGCGCGCGCCGGCACCAGCTTGGCGCGCAGCACGCCGAACAGGTCGACGTAGCTGATGAAGAAATACCGGATTCCTCTTTCCTTGGCGACCTTCGCCAGATTTACGGCCATCATTGCCTCCCCAGATCGTGAAGTCCCGTGGTTTGCATAATACCAGCGGTCATTATGACCCGTTCATAATGACCGCTGGCAAGCGCGACCGCGCGTCGCCGCTTATGCGGCGTAAGGCTGCGTGCCGATTGAACGCCCATCGGTCATTCTTGATGACCGATGGTATAATCCCCGTCAACCCTCGGCGCCGTGCGCGTAGACGATGAGCGAAAGGAAGTTGATCGGCAGCGCATCCAGCGTTTCGGGGCCGTGCGGCGCGTCGGCGTCGAAGAACAGCGAATCCCCCGGCGTCATGGCGTAGACGCGCTCGCCGTGGCGATAGCCCATCCTGCCCTTGAGCATGTAAAGGAACTCGGTCCCCGCGTGCTGGAAGTACGGGAACGTGTCCGATTCCCGGGTCAGCGTGATCATGTACGGCTCGACCGCGAGCAGCCGGTCGCGCGAGTGGCCCAGGAGCCGGTACTGGTGGCCCGAGCGGGTGCCGCGGCGCTCGATCTCGAGGCCCTCGCCGGAGCGCACGAAGGTCGCCTCGCGGCGTTCCTCGAACTTCTGGAACAGCGCGGTCATGGGAACGTTGAGCGCGGTCGACAGCGCCTTCAGTGTCGCCAGCGACGGCGAGGTCAAGCCGTTCTCGATCTTCGACAGCATGCCCGACGAAAGGCCGGCGAGGCCGGCGAGCTGGTCCTGCCACAGGTCCAGGTAGCGTCGCGCCAAGTCGTCCAGGGGGGGCGGGTCCGACATGGTTTTTCCACCGGGTTGGGTTCGCCACTATAACCCGCCTAGAGTCTTTCTGGCTAATATTGATACACTCTGATGGTCTGTGGCGAGTCGCTCCGCTAGGCGCGCCGTGCGGCGCGATGCGGGGCATCGGGCAAACGGCGCAACTCAGCGGACGGCCGCCACAGGCCACCCCTAAGGGGCCGGGGCATTTGGGCTTGGCGGGCGTCGCGCTTCTTGAGCGTAGCCCCGCTACGCTCTGCAAAGCGCTCCTACGCCAAGCCCAAATGCCCTCGGTCAAAGTGTATCAATATTAGCCAGAAAGACTCTTAGGGGAAGGACTGGAACATTTCATTGCAATGCAGCATTATTCGCAGGCATCGTGTATGCTAAGACTCACGGCAGCACAGAGACGGAAAATCAAGGGCCATGGCCGACAAATCCAATTCCGAAAACGAGCCCATAACGATCAAGAAGTACGCCAACCGCCGTCTCTACAACACGGAGACGAGCAGCTACGTCACCCTCGATCACTTGGCGCAAATGGTCAAGGACGGGAAGGACTTCGTCGTCCGCGACGCCAAGTCGGGAGACGACATCACTTGCGCCGTGCTCACCCACATCATCGTCGAGGAGGAATCCAAGGGCCAGAATCTGCTTCCCATCACCCAGGCCGACAGCCTGCTTGTGGCAAGGCAGAAGAAGCCGGTCGGCCTGGTGCCCGCCCACTACGCGCCCATGGGGCTTCACTTCTACACCGGCGACCAGTTCCCGAGCGCCTATCACAACGCCGCCTTCGTCGCCTTCCACGCCGGCAGAGCGAAGAAGTCGTCCGATCCCGGGTATAACGTATCCGTCCTGTTCAGCGAGCCCGACGGCTCCAACGCCCGCATCGGCGAGTTCATGACCGGGTTCCAGACGGGCACGACCCAGCAGTCGGTCTGGGGCTTCCCCGTAGGCCTGGTGACGGACGACGCGGGCAGCCTGTACGTGACCAG
>JACZUY010000042.1 GCA_022572945.1 Pseudomonadota bacterium | reverse complement strand
GTCGAGGCGCGCCAGCCGCCGGTCGCGAGCGCGACCGCCCAGTCGCTGTCCTCGGCGAAGCGCGCGAGCATCGCGGCCGTCCCGGCGACCGGCGCGGCACCCTCGGGACGCCGTCCGAGCTCGGTGCCGAGCAGCGCGACGAAGCGCGCGCGCAGCCGCGCGACCTCGTCATCTCGCGGGCCGCGACCGTAGCGCTCTTGAAAGACCTGCTCGGTGATGCCCGAATCGGTCGTGTGCCGGTAGGCGAGCCAGTTGGTGTCGATCGCCTCGAAGCCGAGCGCGTCGCAAAACGCCTGCACGAAGCACGCCTCGTCAGCAGCGTTGCTGTGCAACAGGGTGCCGTCGACGTCGAAGATGGCGAGCTTCGTCGGCGCCACGCGGCTACTCCGCCGCGTTTGCTTGGGGGCTGGGGGCGCGGAAGGCGGCGAGGAGCTCGGTCTCGCGCGCCTTGGCCTGATCGAGATGCGCCTGCTTGACGTGGCCGTAGCCGCGGATGTGCTCGGGGATCGAAGCGATCTCGACCGCGAGCGCGTGGTTGTCGTGGTCGAGGTTCGCGATCAGCTCGGCGACGACCGCCTCGTAGTCGGTAATCAGCCGCCGCTCGGTGCGCCGGTCGGGCGCGTAGCCGAAGGGGTCGAACGGCGTGCCACGCAAGCCCTTGAGCTTGGCGAGCAGGCGGAACGCCGAGAGCATCCACGCGCCGTAGGCCGACTTCCTGAGCCGGCCGGTCTCGGGATCGCGCTTCGCCACGAGCGGCGGCGCGAGGTGGAACTCGAGCCTGTAGTCGCCCTCGAACCGCGCCTCGAGGCGCCGCAGGAAGGCGCCATCGGTGAACAACCGCGCGACCTCGTACTCGTCCTTGTACGCCATGAGCTTGAAGTAATAGCGCGCGACCGCTTCGGTCAGCCCGGAAAGCCCCTTGGCCCGCTCGATTTCGGCCTCGCCGACGCGTTCCACCAGGGCCTTGTAATGCCGGGCGTAGGCCGCGTTCTGATATTTGGTAAGCGCCTCGACCCGGCGCTCGATGATCTCGCCGAGGCTCGCGGAGATGCGCTGGTCGGGCGCGGTCGCGGGCGCCGCCTCGGCCGCCGCGGCCTCGACCGCCGCGCGGTCATGCGCACACAGCCGGCCCCAGCGAAAGGCGCGCTTGTTCATCTCGACGGCGACGCCGTTGAGCTCGATGGCGCGTTCGATCGCCTCGCCGCTCAACGGAACCAGCCCCTTCTGCCAGGCGTAGCCGACGAGGAACAGGTTGCTCGCGATGGCGTCGCCGAGGAGCGCGGTCGCCAACCCCGTGGCGTCGAGAAACTCGGCGTGGCCGGGCCCCGCCGCGTCGCTCACGCGCCGGCGCAGGAGCTCCACCGGGAAGGCGAGGTCGGGCTTGCGGGTGAACTCGCCGGTCGGCGATTCGTGGCTGTTGACGATGGCGTGGGTCTCGCCCGCGGCGATCTTGGCGAGCGCGTCGAACCCGCCGGCGACAATCAGGTCGCACCCCAACAGCAGCCGGGCGCCGCCGGCGGCGACGCGCACGGCGTTGATGTCTTCGGGTTTGGCGGCGATGCGCAGGTGGCTGATCACCGCGCCATACTTTTGCGCCAGCCCGGTCATGTCGAGGACCGAGACGCCCAGGCCCTCGATGTGCGCCGCCATGCCGAGCAGCGCGCCGATGGTCACCACGCCGGTGCCGCCGACGCCGGTGACCAGAATGCCGTAAGGCGCGTCGAGCGCCGGCAAATCGGGCGCGGGGAGATCGGCGAGCGCGGCGTCGCCGGCCGGCGCCTCGGGCTTGCGCAAGCGGCCGCCGTGCACGGTGACGAAGCTCGGACAGAAGCCGTTGAGGCACGAAAAGTCCTTGTTGCACGACGACTGGTCGATCGTCCGCTTGCGGCCGAACTCGGTCTCGAGCGGGATCACCGAGAGGCAGTTCGACGCCACCCCGCAGTCGCCGCAGCCCTCGCAGACGCCTGCGTTGATGACCACGCGCCTGTCCGGGTCCGGCGCCACCCCGCGCTTGCGGCGGCGACGCAGCTCGGCGGCGCAGGTCTGGTCGTAGATCAGCACCGAGACGCCCTGCCAGTCGCGCATCTCGCGCTGCACGCGGTCGAGCTCGTCGCGGTGGTGGATGGTGACGCCCTTGGCGAAACCGGCTCCGCGCGGGTACTTGCCGGGCTCGTCCGAGACCACGGCGAGGCGCCGCACGCCCTCGCCGTAGAGCTGATGGGTGATCTGCGGCACCGAGAGCTGGCCGTCGAGCGGCTGGCCGCCGGTCATGGCGACGGCGTCGTTGTACAAGAGCTTGTAGGTGATGTTCACCTCTGCCGCGAGCGCCGCGCGAATCGCGAGCAGCCCCGAGTGAAAGTAGGTGCCGTCGCCGATATTCTGGAACACGTGCGGGGTCTCGGTGAACCGCGCCTGGCCGATCCACGTCGCGCCTTCGGCCCCCATCTGGGTGAAGGTGTCGGTGTCGCGGTCCATCCACTGCACCATGTAGTGGCAGCCGATGCCGGCCATCGCGCGGCTGCCTTCGGGCACGCGGGTCGAGGTGTTGTGCGGGCAGCCCGAGCAGAAGTAGGGCAGCCGCTCGATCGGCGCGGCGCGGTCGGCGAGCGCCGCCTCCTTGGCCTCGAGGAAGGCGAGGCGCTCGACGATCCGCTCGCTGGTGAAGAAGCGGCCGATGCGGCGCGCGATCACCCGGGCGATGCGCGCCGGCGTGAGCTCGTCGATCGACGGCAGGATCCACGCGCCGTCCTCGTCGAACTTGCCGATCACCCGCGGGCGCAGCGCGGCGTCCCAGTTGTAAAGTTGCTCCTTGAGCTGGTTCTCGATCAGCGCGCGCTTCTCCTCGACCACGAGCAGCTCGTCGAGGCCCTCGGCGAAGCGGCGCACCCCCTCGCGCTCGAGCGGCCAGGTCAGCGCCACCTTATAGACCGCGAGCCCGATCTCGCGGGCGAGCGCGTCGTCGATGCCGAGGTCCTCGAGCGCCTGGCGCACGTCGAGGTACGACTTGCCGCAGGTGACGATGCCGAAGCGCGGCTCGGGGCTGCCGAAGGCGACGCCGTCGAGCCGGTTCGCGCGGGCGAACGCCAGCGCCGCATAGAGCTTGTGCTCGTGCAGCCGGCGCTCCTGGTCGAGCGGCGGGTCGGGCCAGCGGATGTTGAGGCCGCCCTCGGGCATCGCGTAGTCGTCGGGGACGGCGATCTCGACGCGGAGGGGATCGACCTGGACCGAGGCCGAGCTGTCGACCGTCTCGGCGATGGTCTTGAAGCCGACCCAGACGCCGGCGTAGCGCGACATCGCCCAGCCGTAGAGGCCGAGGTCGAGGAACTCCTGCACGCCGGCGGGGTTCAAGACCGGGATCGAGGCGTCCATGAACGCGTACTCGCTCTGGTGCGGCAGCGTCGAGGACTTGCACGTGTGGTCGTCGCCGGCGAGCGCGAGCACGCCGCCGAAGCGCGCGGTGCCGGCGTTGTTGGCGTGCTTGAACGCGTCGCCCGAGCGGTCGACCCCGGGACCCTTGCCGTACCACATGGCGAAGACGCCGTCGTACCGGGCGCCGGGGTAGAGCCCGACCTGCTGGCTGCCCCACACCGCGGTCGCCGCGAGGTCCTCGTTGACCCCGGGCTGGAAATGGATGTGGTTGTTCTCGATGAAGGGCTTGGCGCGCCACAGCTCGCGGTCGAAGCCGCCCAGCGGCGAGCCGCGGTAGCCCGAGATGAAGCAGGCGGTGTTCAGCCCGGCGGCCGCGTCGCGCTGGCGCTGCATGATGGGAAGGCGCACCAGCGCCTGCGTCCCGGTGAGAAAGACGCGTCCCGATTCGAGCGCGTACTTGTCGTCGAGCGTCACCGCGGCGAGGGCCATGAGCGTCTCTCCTCGGCGACGGCGGGGACCAAGCGCCGCCTCCGCCGTCCCGGATTACTTTTCGATATAGCGCGTTCCGCGCCCAAAAGCAGCCCGCGGGGGGCCGGCCGCACGACTTCGGGCGGGACACGCGGCGGCGAGCGACGGCCGGGAAGCAGTTCACAGGCAGGGAGTAGCGGCTTATCTGAAAAATTTCCGGGTAAATGTAAAACGGCTTCTAAATTTCATTCTGGGGCGCCGAAATGATGTTCGTATCCACGTTGACGAAAAAGGGCGCGATCGTCGGCGTCGACACCGACGTGCTCCTTCGACTGTTCCTGTGAGCGTGTCGGGGTCAGGTCTTGCATTGCCACATTTTGGCGACTGCGGGTAGAATAGTTGTGGCAATGCAAGACCTGACCCCGCTGACCCTGCTCGCTAGATTTTGATGTCACGCATCACGCGAAGCCGCTGTTCCTCAGCCGCTCGCTCACGACGGAGTTTCTCTTCCCGCTCAGCCTTTTGTCGCTCAGCCGCCTGTTCCAACCGATATTTCAGTATCTGTGTCGCCTTCGGGAGCCATGCCTTGAAATGATCAATTACTGGCTGAACATCATCCTCTCGTGCGTCGATGAAAGCTTGGTTTCTACGAAAAGTAAACGCCTCAGGCGGCTTTCCATATACAGAGCTGTGGCTACCCATATTACGCAAGGCATCAATCCATTCTCGGGAAACCTCGCGATCTAAGATTAGGGTAAGCTGCTGGCCGTCCCAGTCAAATTTCACTAGGCGCGGCGGTTCATAGGCCAACGGGTCGTCGATTTCGTCCGCCCTAATCACGGTTGCGTCGATTTGGCTCAACCGCTGAACCGCAACGGCTTCGGAACGATAGCGCTGAATAAGACCCTTAAGCACCTCGACAGAGTCCGGCCGTTCCTGTGGCGCTTGCCTGAGCAATTTTGCGACGATCTCGTCAAGGAAGGTCATGTCCTCCGAGACACTCGCGATCAGCTGATACTCGGTGCCTTGAGGCACGACGCCAGTGAACATCTCGTTCAAGATCAACCCTAACGCATACAGGTCTGCCGACACCCCTACTCGCTGTCCTGGAGTCCGCTGCTCGGGTGCCGCGTACTGAAAGTTGGCGAGCCTTTGTTTGGGGCTTGTTTCGACCAACGTCGCGACAATGTCCTCGGTGAACCTCGCAGTCCCGAAGTCTGCAATTGCGAGTGTTCTTGAACCATCGTCATAGAGAATGTTCTCTGGTTTCAGGTCTCGGTGAACCACATCCTTCAGGTGAGCTGCTTCGATACCATCCAGGATATCGCTGAACAGCGGTAGGACGGCATCGGACGAGATTCGCTCGTTCATCAACTGGCGGAGGCTACACTGATACCTGGGCATGACGTAGAACGGTCCCTCTCTTTCTCCACCGCGCGCCACACCGTGATCTATGACGGTAACGATGTTGGGATGCTCGTTGCGTGCCAGGAAGGAGAGCTCGTTTTTTGAAACGACGCCTCTTGTCGGCGGTTGCACGTTCTTCAGCAAGGACCTTCAATGCGATCGGTGATTCGTCTGGCCCCACGCCTCCGTATACGAGGCCTGCTCCACCTTCACCGATCACCTCGTCGACAACGTAGACTCCGAAGGTGGTTTCGAAGGAGATTTTTTTCCTCAGCTTCGACATAACGACTCACTCCGCTGCTCGTCGGCCAGGGTTTGGAGATAGCTGCCGGAGATATCAAGATCAACGGTCCAAGCCATGCCGGAGCCATAGCCGAAAGGTTTCACCATGGCAAACAACTCAGCATCGATTTTGGGTCGATGTTTCGCAAGGGGTCGAAGCGGGCGACGATGGCGTGGCACGGAACCTTGCGAGCCAGCTATTCCGGCGGCTTGTCCAAGCTGCGCAGAACGGTCGAGACGGCTCGTTCGAGGTTAGGAATGTCGCGCTCAACGACCTCCCACACGGCGATCTCGTCTATTCCGAAGTAGGCATGCACGAGCACGTTGCGCATACCGATGATTTGTTTCCAAGGTATGTCGGGGTGTGCGCCCTTGAATTCCTGAGTAAGGGCACGGGCAGCTTCGCCGATAATTTGGAGATGGTACACGATCCAGGTTTGAAGCAATTCGTCCGCGAAGAAGGCATCGCGCCCCTTTGAAGCATGTTTATCGATGCGCTCGATTGCTTCAAGGATGTCGAGCAGGCGTTCCCGATCGTCCCTCAAAGGGGCACTGCCTCGCTGAGCACGCGCTCGCGGATGCGCGGGCGCAGCCCTCGTTCGCTCACGATATCCACCGTGCAGCCGAGGAGGTCCTGAAGGTCCATGAGTAGGCCGCCCATGTCGAACAGGCTGCGGCCGGGATCCATATCGACGAGCAGATCGAGGTCGCTGTCGGCCCCTGCGTCGCCGCGCGCGACCGAGCCGAAGACGCGCAGGTTGCGTGCGCCGTGCTGCGTGGCAATGCGCAGAATTTCTTCCCGCTTCGCCTTTAGTGACTTAGCCGCGTTCATGATTCAATCCCGTATCCAACTGCCAATCTCCTGAAAGAGCTGCGCCAATATACCATTTTCGCGGCGCGCGTGCGGCTTCGCCCGCTCAATACAGCGCGTCGAGGACCTCGCGGTAGCGGGCGACGATGGCGTGGCGGCGGATCTTGATCGTCGGCGTGAGCTCGCCGTTGTCGATCGAGAACGGCTCGGCGGCGATGGCGAAGCGCTTGACCCGCTCGACCGCCGACAGCCCCTCGGCGGCGCGGCTCACCGCTTCGCCGATCGCCTTGCGGAAGCCGTCGTCTTCGGCGAGCGCGGCGAGCCCGGCGTCGATCCCGCGGTCGGCGGCATACGATCCGGCGAAGTCGGCGTCGGGGACGATGAGCGCGACGAGATGCGCCCGCTTGTCCCCGTAAACCATCGCCTGGGCGATCTCGGGCTCGAGCGCGAGGATGCCCTCGACGCGCTGCGGCGCGATGTTGTCGCCGCCCGAATTGACGATGATGTCCTTCTTGCGGTCGGTGATCTGGATGAAACCGTCGTCGTCGATGACGCCGATGTCGCCGGTGTGCAGCCAGCCGTCCTTGAGCGCCTCGGCGGTGGCGTCGGGGTCGTTCAGGTAGCCGTCCATCAGCAGCTCGCCGCGCACCAGGATCTCGCCGTCGCCGGCGATGCGCACCTCGACGCCGGCGAGCGGCGGGCCCACGGTGTGCAGCTTGGCCATGCCCGGCCGGTTGCACGAGATCACCGGCGCCGCCTCGGTCTGGCCGTAGCCCTGAAGCACGGGAAGCCCGAGCGCGACGAAGAACAGCCCGACGTCGTAGTTCAGCGGCCCGCCGCCCGAGACCAGCGCCTTGAGCCGGCCGCCGAAGCGCGCGCGCACCTTGTCGCGCACCAGCCGCTCGACCAGGCGATCGACGATGCGCTCGCCGAACGACAGGCTCGCGCGCGCCTCGTAGCGCTTGCGTCCGAGCGCGAGCGCGGCGCCGAAGAGCCGCGCCTTCAGCCCGCCCGAGCGCGTCACCCCGGCGAGGATGCGCCCGCGCATGGTTTCGTAAAGCCGCGGCACGCAGGTCATGATCGTGGGCCGCGCCTCGACCAGGTTGGCGGTCAGCGTCTCGATCCCTTCGGCGTGGTAGATCTGCGCGCCGATGGCGATCGGCAGGTAGAGCCCCGCGGTGTGCTCGTAGGAGTGCGAGAGCGGCAGGAACGACAGGAACACCTCGTCCTTGAGATCGAGCACGGACAACAGGTCGTACGCGCCCCACACGTTGCACTGGATCGCGGCGTGGCTCAGCATCACCCCCTTGGGCCGGCCGCCGGTGCCCGAGGTGTAGATGATGCACGCGAGCGCGCGGCGGTCGATGGCGGCCGCCTTTCCGGCGACGTCGTCGTCTTGCTCGCGCCCGCGCGCCATCACGTCGGTCCACGCGGCGACCTCGACGCCATGCCCGCCGCCGTCGAGCGGCTCCATGGCGACGACGAAGCGCAAATCGGGCGCCTTCGCCGCCGCCGGCAACAGCCGCCGGGCGAGCGCGCCGGTCGAGACGATCGCGGCCGCGGCGCCGCTGTGCGACAGGATGTAATGGTGGTCGTCGGTAGTGTTGGTGACATAGGCCGGCACGGTGACCGCGCCGGCGGCCATGATCGCGAGGTCGGCGACCACCCAGTTGGGCCGGTTCTCCGAAACCAGCGCGACCCGGTCGCCGGGGCCGACGCCCGCCGCGCGCAGGCCGCGCGACAACGCGCTGACCTCGCCGGCCACCGCGCGCCACGACTGCGCCCGGTACGCGCCGCCGTGCTTCGACCACATGAACGGCGCATCGGCCAGGGCCTCCGCCTGGTCGAAGAACATCGCCACGAGGTTGGGCCATGCGTCGGGTTTCATATACATCCCCCGCTTTTCCGCGTATTGCAGCGGTGATAGTAGACGCAATCGGCGCCCGGCCAAAGCGTTCAGGCGTGGCCGATGCTTGCGCAATTCCATATAGAGACCCGTTCACCGACGCAGACGGGACCGCCATGACCACAGCAACCGCCGGCGACGCAAGGCCCGATATCGGGCGATTGCCCGAATGGGACCTCGCCGACCTCTATCCCGGCACGAACTCGCCCGAGCTCGAACGCGATCTCACCGCGGCGCAGGCCGGCGCAGAGCGGTTCGAGTCGCGCTACGCCGGCAAGCTCGCGGCGCTCGACGGCGACGCGCTGGGCGAGGCGATCGCCGAGTACGAGGCGATCGACGAGCTTTTGGGACGCATCATGAGCTACGCCTCGCTCGTCCATGCCGGTGCCATCGACGACCCCGAGACCGGCCGCTTCTTCCAGACCATGCGCGAGCGGGTCACCGACATCTCGTCGAAGACGCTGTTCTTCACGCTCGAGCTCAACCGGCTCGACGAGGACGCGCTGGCGAACAAGATGGCGGCGCCGGGGGCCGCGCGCTACGCGCCGTGGGTGCGCGATCAAAGGGCGTTCCGGCCGCACCAGCTTTCACAGGAGATCGAGCTGCTCCTGCACGAGAAGTCGGTCGCCGGGCGCGCGGCGTGGATCCGTCTGTTCGACCAGACCGTCGACGCGTTGCGCTTCCCCGTCGACGGCCGGGAGCTTACCAGCGCCGAGGCGCTGCACCTCCTCACCAGCCCCGACCCGGGCGTGCGCGAGCGCGCCGCCAAGGCGATCGGCGCGGTGCTCGGCGACAACCTGCGCGGCTTCGCGCTCATCTTCAACACGCTGATCAAGGACAAGGCGGTCGAGGACAAGTGGCGCGGCTTCGCGCGGCCGATCTCGTCGCGCAACCTCGCCAACCACGTCGAGGACGCGGTCGTCGACGCGCTGGTCGAGGCCGTCACGCAGGCGTACCCCGCGCTGTCGCACCGTTACTACGCGGTCAAGGCGCGCTGGTTCGGCGTCGAGGCGTTGCCTTACTGGGACCGCAACGCGCCGCTCCCCGACGAGGCCGACCGGGTGATCCCGTGGGACGAGGCGCGCGCGACGGTGCTCGACGCGTACCGCGCGTTCTCGCCCGAAATGGCGGACCTCGGCGCGCGCTTCTTCGACAACCCATGGATCGACGCCGGCGTGCGGCCGGGCAAGGCGCCGGGCGCGTTCTCGCACCCCACGGTGCCGAGCGCGCACCCTTACATCCTGCTCAACTACCAGGGTTCGCCGCGCGACGTGATGACGCTGGCGCACGAGCTCGGGCACGGCGTCCACCAGCTCCTCGCCGCGGGCCAGGGGGCGCTGATGGCGGACACGCCGCTGACGCTGGCCGAGACCGCTTCGGTGTTCGGCGAGCAGCTCACCTTCCGCGCCCTGCTCGCCGCCGAGACCGACGCCCGCCGCCGCCGCGCGCTTCTCGCCGGCAAGGTCGAGGACATGCTCAACACCGTCGTCCGGCAGGTCGCCTTCTGCGAGTTCGAGCGCCGGCTCCACGACGAGCGCCGCTCGGGCGAGCTGACGCCGGCGCGAATCGGCGAGATCTGGATCGACGTGCAGCGCGAGAGCCTCGGCCCCGCGATCCGCTTCGACGACGCGTACCGCGCCTACTGGTCGTACATTCCGCACTTCATCCACTCGCCGTTCTACGTCTATGCCTATGCGTTCGGCGACTGCCTGGTGAACTCGCTCTACGCGGTCTACCGCGAGGCGCCCGAGGGCTTCGTGACGAAATATCTGGCGATGCTGCGCGCCGGCGGCACGCTGCGCCACGCCGAGCTGCTGGCGCCGTTCGGGCTCGACGCCGCCGACCCGGCGTTCTGGAAGCGCGGCCTCGACGTGATCGCGCGCTTCGTCGATGAACTCGACGACGGCGCGTGAAGCGCCGATAGCGTCGATGCGCGACGACAACACGCTTTCCGGCCGGGTGCGGCGTTATGCCCGGGTGTCGGCCTCGATGGGCGCGGTCGCGGCGCGCTTCGGCGCCGAGCGGCTGTTCGGTCTGCCGCTCGACCGGCCCCGCCTCGCCGCCGACCTGAGACAGGCGCTCGGCGGTCTCAAGGGGCCGCTGATGAAGGTGGCGCAGCTCATGTCGACCATACCCGACGCGCTGCGCGACGAATACATCGTCGAGCTTGCCCAGCTCCAGGCCAACGCGCCGTCGATGGGCTGGCCGTTCGTCAAGCGCCGCATGGCGGCCGAGTTGGGCGCCGATTGGCGCAAGCGGTTCGCGGAGTTCGAGCCCGAGGCCGCGGCCGCCGCCTCGCTCGGCCAGGTCCACCGCGCCACCGGCCTCGACGGCCAGCTCCTCGCGTGCAAACTGCAGTACCCCGACATGGAGTCGGTGGTCGAGGCGGACCTGCGGCAGCTCAGGCTCATCTTCGCCATCTACCGGCGCTACGACAAGGCGATCGACCCGAGCCGCGTCCACGCCGAGATCGCCGCCCGGCTGCGCGAGGAGATCGACTACGACCTCGAGCGCCGCCACATGGGGCTCTACACGCGGATGCTCCGCCGCGAAAGCCAGGTGCACGTCCCCGAGCCAGCGCCCGAGCTGTCCACCGGCCGGCTCTTGACCATGACCTGGCTCGACGGCGAGCCGCTGATGCGCTGGGTCGGGCGCACCAAGGCCGAGCGCAACAGGCTTGCGCACAACATGTTCCGCGCCTGGTACGTGCCGTTCTATGAATACGGCGTGATCCATGGCGACCCGCACCTCGGCAACTACACGGTGCGCCCCGACTGCTCGGTCAACCTTTTGGATTACGGCTGCATCCGGGTGTTCCCGGCCAAGTTCATCCAGGGTGTCATCGACCTCTATCACGCGCTCCAGAACGACGACATGGACCTCGCGGTCCACGCTTACGAGACCTGGGGGTTCAAGGGCCTCAGCCGCGAGGTGATCGAGGTTTTGAACCTGTGGGGCTACTTCGTCTACAACCCGGTGCTCGACGACCGCGCCCGGCGGATCCAGGAAGCCGCCGAGGGCGGTGTCTACGGCGCCCGGGTGGCGGCGAAGGTGCACCGCGAGCTGCACCGGCTCGGCGGCGTCCGCCCGCCGAGCGAGTTCGTCTACATGGACCGCGCGGCGATTGGCCTGGGCTCGGTGTTCCTCCACCTCGACGCCGAGATCAACTGGCACGCGTTGTTCGAGGAGCTGATCGAGGACTTCGACGCCAAGCGCCTGCACCGCCGCCAGACCGCGGCGCTCAAGCGGGCGGACGTTCCGCGCCAAGCATAGCGCGCGGCGGCGCAGCCCGCCGGAGCCGGCGCGGCGAGGGCAAGTTCGGCGCCCCACTCGTCCCGATTTGCAAACCGGCGGCGAGCGAGGTAACATGTGGTCATAATTAAATGACCATGGTCATAGCTGATGAGCACGAACAACCGTGAAATCGCCGCCGGGGCGTTCAAGGCCCGGTGCCTCAAGCTGATGGACGAGGTCGCGCGCGACCGCGTGCCCATCGTCATCACCAAGCGGGGGCGGCCGGTCGCCAAGCTGGTGCCGGTCGACGAAAGCCCGCCGCCGCTGTTCGGTTGTCTCGCGGGGACGGTGACGATCATCGGCGACATCGTCGAGCCGATCGACGTGGTGTGGGAAGCCGACCAGCCGCCCGTGTCGCGTGATCGTTCTTGATACCCACGCCTGGATCTGGGTCGTCGCCGGCGATCGGACGCTTTCCGGCGAGGCGCGGTCGGCGATCGAGAAGGCCGCCGCGGCCGGCGCGGTGCTGGTTCCGGCGATCGCGGTTTGGGAGCTCGCCATGCTCGAGGCGCGGGGCCGGATCACGCTTGCGAAACCCTGCCCCGAATGGGTCGATGACGCGCTCGCGGCGCCGGGCTTCGCCTTGGCGCCGCTTTCGCCCGACGTCGCCGTCGAAAGCGTCCGCCTGCCGCAGCCGTTTCACGACGATCCCGCCGACCGCTTGATCGTCGCGACGGCGCGAGTCGCGGGCGCCGCGCTGGTGACCCGCGACCGGCGCATACTCGACTATGGCGCGCGCGGCCATCTGCGCGTCATCCGGGCGTGAACCGGAACCCGGCATCGACGCGCCTGGTTTCGCCGCCTTGCCGTCTTGGCAAACGCCGGCGAACCGGGCAATGTGTGCCGCGGTTGGGCCGCGCCGGAATGGACTCTTTGGTGAGCGGATGAAGGTTGGCATTCCGAAGGAACGGCGTCCGGACGAAGCGCGCGTCGCCGGCTCTCCCGATTTGGTGAAAAGGCTCTCCGCCTTAGGCGTCGAGGTGCTCGTCGAGCGCGGCGCCGGCGATGCGGCGCTGATCCCGGACGACGTCCTGGCCGCGGCCGGCGCCACCATGTTGCCCGACGCCGCCGGCGTTTACGGCGACTCCGACGTCGTGCTCAAGGTCCGCCGGCCGCTCACCGTGGCCGACGGCGGCCCCGACGAGGTCGCGATGATGAAGCCGGGGGCGGTGCTGATCGGCATGCTCAACCCGTTTGCCGACCGCGACCAGGTCGACGCCTACGCCGCCCGCAAGCTGACCGTCTTCGCCCTGGAGCTGATGCCGCGCATCAGCCGGGCGCAGGCGATGGACGCGCTGTCGTCGCAGAGCAACATCGCCGGCTACAAGGCGGTGATCGACGCGGCCGCCGCGTACAAGCGCATCTTCCCGATGATGATGACGGCGGCGGGCAGCATCGCGCCGGCGCGCGTGCTGGTGCTGGGCGCGGGCGTCGCCGGGCTGCAGGCGATCGCCACGGCGCGCCGTCTCGGCGCCATCGTCTCGGCCATCGACGTACGCTCGGCGGCGAAGCAGGAGGTTGAGAGCCTCGGCGCCAAGTTCGTCGAGGTCGACTCCGGGGAGACCGGGGACGCCGCGGGCGGCTACGCCAAGGAGATGAGCGACGATTACAAGCGCCGCCAGGCCGCGCTTATCCACGAAACGCTCAAGCAGAACGACATCGTCGTCACCACCGCGCTGATTCCCGGCAAGCCGGCGCCGCTCCTGATCACCGAGGACATGGTCAAGGACATGAAGCTGGGCTCGGTGATCGTCGACATGGCGACCGCGGCCGGCGGCAACTGCGCGCTCAGCGAACGCGACCGGGTGGTCGAGACCCACGGCGTCACCATCATCGGCCGCGCCAATCTGCCCGCCGCGCAGGCCGCCGACACTTCGACGCTCTACGCCCGCAACCTGTCGAACGTCCTCGACCTGCTCGTCGACGAGGAGACCGGCGAGCTCGCCATCGACTGGGAGGACGAAATCGTCAAGGGCATGCTGATCACCCGCGACGGCGAGGTCGTCCACCCCGCCTTCACCGCATAGCAATCACGCGCGGAGAACCCGTCATGGAAGCCGCCGCCATCGATCCCCTGATCTTTCGCATCACCATCTTCGTGCTCGCGATATTCGTCGGCTACTTCGTGGTGTGGAGCGTGACGCCGGCGCTGCACACGCCGCTGATGTCGGTGACCAACGCAATCTCGAGCGTGATCATCGTCGGCGCGCTGATCGCCGCCGGCCCGCCCGGCATGGAGTTCTCGAAAGTGGTGGGCTTCATCGCCGTCGTGCTCGCCTCGGTCAACATCTTCGGCGGCTTCACCGTCACCCGACGGATGTTGGGGATGTTCAGGAAAAAGCAGTAGCCGGAGGCCCGAGAAGTGTCCGCGAACGTCACCGCCCTGGCCTATCTGATCGCCGCGATCTGCTTCATCCTCGCGCTCAAGGGGCTGTCCTCGCCGACCACCGCGCGTCGGGGCAACGCGATTGGCATCGCCGGCATGGCGCTCGCGGTGGTCGTCACGCTGCTCGCGCCCGGGGTGTTGAGCTATCTCGAGATCTTCGCCGGAATTGTCGTCGGCGGCGGCATCGGAACGGTCGTCGCGGTGCGCATTCCGATGACGGCGATGCCGCAACTCGTCGCCGCCTTTCACAGCCTCGTGGGCATGGCCGCGGTGCTCGTGGCCGCGGCCGCGCTCTATGCGCCCGACGCATACGGCATCGGCACGTTCGGCGACATCAAGGTGGCGAGCCGCATCGAGATGAGCCTCGGCGTCGCCATCGGCGCCATCACCTTCTCGGGCTCGGTG
>JACZUY010000210.1 GCA_022572945.1 Pseudomonadota bacterium | reverse complement strand
GCGCCGCCCATCGTGCCGCAGCCGACCAGCAGGATCGGTCCGGCGGGCACGTTCACGCCTCGCCCATCGTCTCCATCATGGAAGCCGCCATCGCCTTGGCCGGCGCCATGCCGCCCCAGACGACGAAGTGGAACGCGGGGTAGTAGCGCTCCGAGGCCTCGAGCGACTCGCCGATGAGATCGACGATCTGCTCGGGCGTGGCGCCGCACCCGCCGCGCAGCAGCATGGTGTGGCGGAACGCGACCAGGCCGTCGTCGGAGCACAGCTCGAAATGTCCGAGCCACATGGCCGCATTGACCATCGCCAGAAGCTCGAACACGGCGGCGCGGCGGGCGCGCCCCACCTTGACGTCGAAGCCGCTGCCGAACTGCAGCGCCTCGATGTCGGGCCGCCACGCGAACCACATACGGTAAACGCTGACGCGCCCCTGGACCTCGGCGACGATCTCGTCGTCGCCCTGGCGCTCGAACATCCAGCCGTTGGCGAGGACGATCCGTTCGACGGCATCGAGCGGATTGGCGACGGGATCCAGGGCTTGGACGACTGCGTAGGCCATGCTCTCGCCCTCCGAAAGACCGCCCGCGGCGGGCGCCCCATACAGTGAGACGACACGCTTTGACAACATCTTGTAGCGTGCCGTCTCTGGATACGCAAGAAGCAGTAGGTTGCCAGAGCGCGCCGCCGAACGCAACCGATGCGTCGCGGCGCCCGGACTGGGCCGCGCCTAGAGCGTAATCCGAACGATTCCACTCGTTCGGATACCGCCAGCCCGCGCCCCCTTTGATCGCAATAAATGCGGGCCGCCGCTAATGCGGCGGGAGCCTGCGTGGCGATTGAACGCAGTCCACCTTTGACTGAAGTCAAAGGTGGACGAATAATGCTCTAACCCTTTTTGGCCGTCTTTCGGGTCGCCCCTTTGCCGGCGGGCGACTTGCGGCGCGGGCTTTTCGTCCCGCCGAGCGCCGCCTCGAGCGCGGCGAGACGCTTCTCGAGCCGCTGGTTTTCGGCCCGCGCCTCGGCGGCCATGGCGCGCGCCGTCTCGAACTCGTCGCGGCTGACGAGCTCCATGCCGTCGAGCACGCGCTCGAGATGCTGGCGCACGCGGGCTTCGATCTCGTCCTTGACGCCGGCGACCACGCCGGCGGCGCCGCCGGCCACCCGGGCGAGGTCGTCGAGCAGGCGATTGGTGGTCTGCATTGGCTCTCGCTCCTTCCGCGCCGATCTTGCGGGAGCCGGCCGCCGAGCGCAAGCGCCGCCGCTTGCGGCGGGCACGCGCGAAACCTATAACGGGGCGCGGCAAAAGCGCCGAATATGACGCGGGGACGCGATGATCGTTGTGACCGGCGGCGCCGGCTTCATCGGCTCCAACCTGGTGGCCGGGCTGATCGAGCGCGGACAGCGCGAGGTCGTCGTCTGCGACCGCCTCGGCCACGGCGACAAGTGGCGCAACCTCGCCAAGCACGAGGTCGCCGAGATCGTCGCCCCGGAGCGCCTGTTCGAGCTGCTCGATGCCAACCGCGATCGAATCGAGGCGGTGTTTCACCTCGGCGCGGTCTCCTCGACCACCGAGACCGACGCCGACCTGACCGTGGCCGAGAACTTCTCGTTCAGCCTCGCGCTCTGGCGCTGGTGCGGCGCCCACGCCTCGCGGCTGATCTACGCCTCGTCCGCCGCGACCTACGGCGACGGCGGCCAGGGCTTCGACGACGACGGCTCGGTCGCCGGGCTGGCGCGGCTGAGGCCGCTCAACCTCTACGGCTGGTCGAAGCACCTGTTCGACCGCCGGGTCGCGCGCCTCGTCGCCGACCGCGCGCCGCGGCCCGAGCAATGGGCCGGGCTCAAGTTCTTCAACGTCTATGGCGCCAACGAGTATCACAAGGGCGAGATGCGCAGCATCGTCGCCAAGAGCTACGCCAACGCCGCCGCGCGCGAGCCGGTGACGCTGTTCCGCTCGCACCACCCCGACTACGCCGACGGCGGCCAGATGCGCGACTTCGTCCCGGTCGACGACTGCGTCGCGGTGATGCTGTGGCTCCTCGACAACCCCGAGGTCAACGGGCTGTTCAACCTCGGCACCGGCCGGGCGCGCAGCTTCGCGGACCTGGTCGGCGCGCTGTTCCGCGCGCTCGGCCGCGAGCCCAATATCGTCTACGTCGAGACGCCGGTGGAGATCCGGGAAAATTATCAATACTTCACCCAGGCCGAGATGAAGCGGCTCGCGGCCGCCGGCTACGACCGGCCGTTCACCCCGCTCGAAGAGGGCGTCACGCGGTACGTGCAGGATTATCTGAGCAAGCCGGACCCCTACCGATGACCTTCGCCATCCCGTTTCCGGTGATCGATCCGGTGCTGATCGAGATCGGCCCGTTCGCGATCCGCTGGTACGCGCTCGCTTACATCGCCGGGCTCCTGCTCGGCTGGCGCTACATCCTGGGTCTCAGCGCGCAACTGCCCGGCGGTCCCGACGCGCACGCCATCGACGACCTGATCGTGTGGCTGACCCTCGGCATCATCCTCGGCGGCCGGCTCGGTTACGTGCTGTTCTACAAGCCGGATTACTACCTCGCGAACCCGCTCGAGATCGTGCAGGTGTGGCGCGGCGGCATGTCGTTCCACGGCGGCCTGTTGGGGGTGATGGCGGCGGTGGTGCTGTTTGCGCGGCGGCGCGGGCTTTCGCTGTGGCCGCTGTCGGACATGGTGGCCTGCGCCGCGCCGATCGGGCTGTTCTTCGGGCGCATCGCCAACTTCATCAACGGCGAGCTGTGGGGCCGGCCGAGCGAGGCGCCGTGGGCGATGGTGTTTCCCTACGGCGGGCCCGCGCCGCGCCACCCGAGCCAGCTCTACGAGGCGGCGCTCGAAGGGCTGGTGCTGTTCGCCGTGCTGCTGGCGCTGTGGCGGTTGACCGGGGCGCGCGACCGGCCGGGGTTCCTCACCGGCGTCTTCTTCCTCGGCTACGGCGCGGCGCGCATGGCGGTCGAGCTGTTCCGCGAGCCCGACGCGTACCTCGGATTCCTCTTTGGCGGGGTGACCATGGGGCAGCTTCTTTCGCTGCCGATGGCGGGGTTGGGGATTTGGCTGATCGCCCGCGCCCGGCGAGCGGCGCGCCCGTGACCCCGCTCGCCCGATACTTGCGCGCCGAGATCGCGCTCAACGGCCCGATCACCGTCGCCGCGTACATGGCCGCGGCGATGAGCCATCCCAGGCACGGCTACTACATGCGCCGCGATCCGCTCGGCCGCGACGGCGATTTCATCACCGCGCCCGAGGTCAGCCAGATGTTCGGCGAGCTCGTCGGGCTGTGGTGCGTCGCCGGCTGGGAACAGATCGGCCGGCCGGCGAAGGCGCTCCTCGTCGAGCTCGGCCCCGGCCGCGGGACGCTGATGTCGGACGCGCTTCGCGCCATCGCCGCGGCGCCGGCGTGCCACGATGCGCTCGAGGTCCATCTCGTCGAGACCAGCCCGGTGCTCCGCGCCGCGCAGGCGCGCGCGCTCGAAGGCGTGCCGGCGGCGTGGCACGGCGAGCTCCAGGCGGCGCCCGAAGCGCCGATGCTGCTGATCGCCAACGAGCTGTTCGACGCCCTGCCCGTCCACCAGTTCGTCCGCAGGCTCGAAGGCTGGCGCGAGCGCCTCGTCGACGCCGCCCCCGGCGGCGGGTT
>JACZUY010000209.1 GCA_022572945.1 Pseudomonadota bacterium | reverse complement strand
GGCACCGCGCTCGCCGACGATCCGCGTCTTGATTGCCGCCTGCCCGGCCTCGCGCACCGCTCGCCGGTGAGGGTGATCGTCGATACCCGCTTGCGCCTGCCTCTGACCCACCGGCTGGTGGCGACGGCGCGGGAAGGCCGCACCTGGGTGGTCACGCTCGGGGGCGCCGAATCGCATCGCCGGCAAGCCTTTCTCGACTGCGGGGTGGAGCTGATCGAAGTGGCGGCGGGCGAGGATCGGCGCGTCGACCTCGCCGCCGCCGCCGCGGCGCTCGGCGAACGCGGCCTGACGCGGGTTCTGGTCGAAGGCGGGTCGCGTCTTGCCGCCGGTTTCTTGGGCGCCAACCTCATCGACCGGCTGGTGTGGTTCCGCGCGCCGCGCGTGATCGGCGGCGACGGCCTGCCGGCGGCGGTCGCGTTCGGCGTCGACGGGCTCGCCGAAGCGCCGTCGTTTCGCCGCCTTTCGATCGTCACGGCGGGCGACGATGTGATGGAAACCTACGAGCGAATCGCCTAGGTTTGCCGCATGTTCACGGGGATCATAACCGACCTCGGCGAGGTTCGGTCGGTCGAGAAGCGCGGTGGGACCCGGCTCGCGGTCACCACCGCCTACGAGACCGGCTCGATCGAGATCGGCGCCTCGATCGCGTGTTCGGGGGCGTGCCTGACGGTGGTTGACAAGGGCGCCGACTGGTTCGCGGCGGACGTCTCCGCCGAGACGCTGAACTGCACCACTCTGGGTACGTGGCGCGCGGGGACGCGGGTCAACCTCGAGCGCCCGCTCCGGCTCGGCGACGAGCTCGGCGGCCACATCGTGCTCGGGCACGTGGACGGCGTCGCGCGCATCGTGTCGCGCGAGCCGGAGGGCGAGTCCGTGCGCTTCGCGTTCGCCGTGCCCGACGCGCTTTCCGGTTTCATCGCCGCCAAGGGGTCGGTGACGCTCGACGGCGTCTCGCTCACCGTCAACCGGGTCGAGGACAGCCGCTTCGAGGTCAATCTCGTTCCGCACACGCTGCGCTGCACCGCCTTCGGCGCGGCGCGGCCCGACGACCGCGTCAACCTGGAGATCGATGTGCTCGCGCGCTACATTGCCCGCATCAACGAATGAGGCCGCCGATGAGCCAGGACACCAGCTTTCTGTCGCCCATCGAGGAGATCATCGAGGAAGCGCGCAACGGGCGCATGATCATCCTCGTCGACGACGAAAAGCGCGAGAACGAAGGCGATCTCGTAATCCCGGCGCAGATGGCGACGCCCGAGGTGATCAACTTCATGGCCACGCACGGGCGCGGCCTGATCTGCCTTTCGCTGACCCGCGAGCGCATCGAGCAGCTCGGCCTGCCGCTGATGGCCAAGCACAACGAATCGCGCCACCAGACCGCGTTCACCGTGTCGATCGAGGCCAAGGAGGGGGTGTCCACGGGAATCTCGGTCGCCGACCGCGCGCACTCGATCGCGGTGGCCATCGATCCGACCCGAAGCCGCGACGATCTGAGCACGCCCGGCCATGTGTTTCCGCTGGTCGCGCACGACGGCGGCGTGCTGGTGCGCGCCGGCCACACCGAGGCCGCGGTCGACATCGCCCGGCTCGCCGGCCTCAACCCCTCGGGCGTGGTCTGCGAGATCATGAACGACGACGGCACCATGGCGCGGATTCCCGACCTGGTGAAGTTCTCGCAGTTCCACGGGCTCAAGGTGGCCACCATCGCCGGCCTTATCGCCTATCGGCTGCGTTACGACACCATCGTCCGCTGCACCGTCGAGAGCGAGTTGCACAGCCGCTACGGCGGCGACTTCCGGATGAAGGTGTTCACCAACCTCGTCGAGCACGCCGAGCATGTCGCGCTGGTGAAGGGCGACGTCTCGACGCCCGAGCCGGTCCTCGTGCGGATGCACGCGCTCAACGTGATCGACGACGTGCTCGGCGGCGGCTCGCACGGGCGCGGCGGCGAGCTGCAGGCGTCGATGCGGATCATCGGCGAGGCCGGCCGCGGTATTGTCGTGCTGATCCGCGAAGCGCGGGCGACGAGTCTCTCCGACCGCGTACGCGCCCGTCTCAAGCAGCAATCGGAGGGCGGCGACGCCCCGGCGGGCGGCGACCTGCGCGACTACGGCACCGGCGCGCAGATTCTGCTCGCGCTCGGCGTGAGCGACATGATCCTGCTGTCCAACACCCAGCGCACGATCATCGGCCTCGAAGGCTACGGCCTGAGGATCGTCGAGCAGCGTCCGATTCCGCGCGGCGGGGAATGAGATGGCGAAACCGCCCCGCGTGCTGATTGTCGAGGCGCGGTTCTACGCCGACATCGCCGACGAGCTGGTGCGCGGCGCCGCGGCCGCGCTCGACGCCGCGGGCGCGGCCCACGAACGCATCGCGGTGCCCGGCGCGTTCGAGGTGCCGGCGGCGATCGGCTTCGCCATCGACGGCGGCAAGTACGACGGCTACGTCGCGCTCGGCTGCGTGATCCGCGGCGAAACCACGCACTACGATTATATCTGCGGCGAGAGCGCGCGTGGCATCAACCATCTCGCGCTCACCCGTGGCGCTGCGATCGGCTACGGCATTCTGACCTGCGACAGCCGCGATCAGGCGTGGGCGCGCGCCGCGGTGGACGGCAGGAACAAGGGCCGCGACGCCGCCGAGGCGTGCCTCGCGATGATCGCCCTCAAGCGCGAACTCGGGCCGGACGGCCGATGACGGCGGCGCGCCGCGAGATCGCGCCGGGCGACAGGCGGAGCGCGGCTCGCGTCGCCGCCGTCCAGGCGCTCTATCAGGTCGAGGTCGGCGGCGGCGCCATCGAGGCGGTGATCGACGAGTTCATCGAGCACAGGCTCGGAGTCGCGATCGACGGGGCGCCCGTGGTCGAGACCAACGCCGAGCTGTTCGCGGAGCTGGTGCGCGGCGCGGCCGAGCGGCGAGACGAGCTCGACGCGCTGATCTCGGGAGCGCTTGCCGAGGGGTGGAGGATGGAACGGCTCGAACTGGTGCTGCGGGCGGTGCTGCGCGCCGGGACCTTCGAGCTGCTGGCGCGCCCCGCGGCGCCGGCGCGGGTCGTCATCGACGAGTACGTCGATGTCGCCCACGCGTTTTTCGCCAACAGCGTGCCCGGCTTCGTCAACGGCGTGCTCGACCGGCTGGCGCGCGATTTGCGGCCCGCCGAGTTCGATGCGCCCGACGGACCCGAGTAGGTGGATGAGTTCGCGCTGATTGACCGGCTGTTCGCGCCGCTCGCGCGCGGCGCGGCCGGGGCGTTCGATCTTCGTGACGACGCCGCCACCGTGGAGGTCGCCGAGGGCCATCGCCTGGTCGCTACCTTGGACCAGCTGGTCGCGGGCGTTCACTTCCTTGCCGACGACGAGCCGGCGCTGGTGGCGTGCAAGCTGTTGCGCGTCAACCTCTCCGATCTGGCCGCCATGGGCGCCGTGCCGCGCGCCTATCTGCTCGGACTCGCCATACCCCGCGCGACGACCGAAGACTGGCTCGAAGCGTTCGCCGGGGGCTTGGCCGATGATCAAGCCGCGTACGGCGTGCAGCTCATCGGCGGCGACACCGTGGCGACCGAGGGACCGCTCGTGGCGTCGCTCACGGCGCTGGGCGAGGTGCGCGCCGGCGTCGAACTGCGCCGCTCCGGCGCCCGGCCGGGCGACGCGATCTTCGTCTCCGGCGCCCTGGGCGATGCGGCGCTCGGGCTCGTGGCCCTGCG
>JACZUY010000041.1 GCA_022572945.1 Pseudomonadota bacterium | reverse complement strand
CAAAATCACGCTGTCATGGCAATCGCTGAAAGCTGGCGGAGGGACGGGGATTCGAACCCCGGACACCTTTCGGTGAACACGCTTTCCAGGCGTGCGCCTTAAACCACTCGGCCATCCCTCCGGCGCGCTCGTGGGCCGCGCGGCAATATAGCTGAAGCGCCGGTACGGTTGCAAAGCGCGACCCGCGGAAGCGACGATCAACGATTTCCCCGCCCGTTCGAAGCGGCCAATACCGGATATCAAAATGATTGGATCGGTTTGAAATCCGCAGCCCGCGCCCCCTTTGATCGCAACTCATTTCGGGCCGGAAACTAAATGCTAATATAGATCCATGGTGAAGGCCGTTTTTACAACTCGGGTCGATCCGACTTACGACGATCTGCCGGAGGTTCGATACCACTTTCCGCGCAATTATTTGCGAGCGGCCGAGCAAGCGATCGGCGACTGGATTGTTTATTATGAGCCACGACGCAAGAGCGATGCCCCGGGAAGCAAGGGAGGTCGTCAGTCTTATTTTGCTACCGCGCGAGTCACGAATATCGAACAGGACCCGTCACGTTCCGATCATTACTACGCTTTCATAGCAGACTATCTAGAATTTGATCGCCCAGTGCCCTTCAAGGAAGGCGAACGCTATTATGAAAGCACACTCCGGCGAGAAGACGGCGGCACGAGGCTAGGACCTTTCCGGCAGGCCATTAGAACGGTGCCGGATCACGAGTATGATCAAATCCTCCAGGCAGGATTTGCCACTGTGCTCGATCCGAAGGGAACAGGGTTCGGCCCAGCTTCCACTCCGGGTCTGGCCGAAGAAGCTGCCGTATTTGAGCGCCCCGTCATTGAGAGCGTAGTCGCTCGGCCTTTTCGCGACGCCGCGTTTGCTAGACACGTTAAGATGGCCTACGACGATACGTGCGCCATTACTGGGATCAAACTTATCAATGGCGGAGGTGGGGCAGAAGTGCAAGCTGCTCATATTCGACCCGTCGCGGCGAAGGGACCGGACTCGGTGCGGAACGGCGTCGCCCTGAGCGGCACCATCCATTGGATGTTTGATCGTGGATTGATCTCAGTTGACGATAACTACACGATCCTCATGGCGCGTGATCAGGTGCCCGATACCATAACTAGACTGATGAACGCGGACGGGCGCCTTCGCCCGCCGCGGATACCTGAGTTATCACCACACCCCCAGTTTCTTCGGTTTCATCGTGAGGAGGTGTTCAAAGGGTAAGGCCGGGCGGCCGCGGCGTAAGTCTGCGCGGCGTCTGAACGCAGCGAACATACGGGAATCGCGGCGTTGCGGATTAAATCCGCTCCGAAAGCCAGATCGCGAGCCGCGTGCCGGCCTTGATCGCGGTGGTGAACGGCCCGTAGCCGGCCATCTTCTCGGCGCCTTCCTCGAGGCCGGTGTCGCGGTGCCTGATCTCGTCGGCGCGGAACGCCTCGATCGTCTCTCTCAGCTCGGCCTCGTCGTCGCCGAGCCTAGCGACCTGGTTGGCGTAATGCTCGCCGATGACCTCCTCGACCGCGACGGTGCAGGCCATCGCCGCGCGCTCACCCAGGAGCGCGCTCGCCGCGCCGAGCGCGAAGCCCGCGGCGTGCCACAGGGGCGAGAGCGCGGTCGGCCGCACGCGGCGCTCGACGACCAATCGGTCGAACGCCTCGAGGTGACTCTTCTCCTGCTCGGCCATCGCGCGGATGACGGGCGCGCTCGGGCTCCGCGCGAGCACCGCGAGCTGGCCGTCGTAGATGCGCGCGGCGCCGTACTCGCCGGCGTGGTCGACGCGGATCATGCGTTCGACCAGCGCCCGCGGGCTCAAATCGCCCGGCAGGCGGTCCTCTCCGGTGAGCCGGGGCTTCGCGCTCATGTCTTCGCCTTATCTGCCAGCACAACCGCGGCGGCGAGGCTGAAGCCGGCGAGCGACGCCGCGTACATCATGTTATAGCCCGCCATCGAGACCCCGAACAGCGACCACGCGACCTCGTCGCAGCGCGGCGGCGGCGGTGCCTCGAGCAGCTGCGCGCGCAGCGCGTCGACCGTCGCCGGCGTCCCGCCGCCGCCGGCGCAGGCCGCGAGCCCCTCGTACCAGCCCTGCTCGACCCCGACGTGGTAGAAGGCGATCGCCGCGTCGGCGGCGAACGCGGCGGCGGCGAGCGCGATCAACGCCGCCGGCCAGCGGCCCCGTTCGGCGGCGCAGAGCGCGGCCGCGCCGAGCACCAGCGTCGCGCCGTAGGGGTAGCGCTGCCAGACGCACAACGGGCAAGGCTCGAGCCCGGCGACGTATTGCGCGAAGAACGCCGCGGCGAGTGCGGCGACGCTCGCCGCGAGGACGAGGCCGGCGACGGCGCGCGGCGTGATCATGCGATCAGATTAATACCAACGAGAACCAATACCAACGAGCGGATGAACGGACTCGTTGGTATTAATCATCGCCGCGCCGGTTGATCGGGTATTCGCCGACGCCGCCGACGAACGGCTGGACGAGCATGCGGTCGAGCCTGAGGTCGCCCGCGTCGCGGAACTGCTCGATGCCGATCGTCATCGCCGCGTGGCCGGCGGCGGGCTGGGCGCGGTAGGTGCCGAATATCCGGTCCCACCACGGCAGGTTGAAGCCGAAATTGCTGTTGGTTTCGTCGACCACGACCGAGTGGTGCACGCGGTGCATGTCGGGGGTGACGACGAACCACCTGAGCACCCGGTCGACGCCCAGCGGGATGTTCAGGTTGCCGTGGTTGAACATCGAGGTGGCGTTGAGCAGCACCTCGAAGACCAGCACGCCGAGCGCCGGGGGGCCGAGCGCGGCGACGACCGCGAGCTTGATCAGCATCGACAGCAGGATCTCGATGGGATGGAAGCGCGCGCCCGTGGTGACGTCGATATCGAGGTCGGCGTGGTGCATCCGGTGCAGCCGCCATAGCGCCGGCACCGCGTGGAACATCACGTGCTGGAGATAGATCGCGAAATCGAGCAGCAAAACCGAAAGCGCGACCGCCAGCCAGTAAGGCGCGCCGACGGCGTTCAACACCCCCCAGCCCCGCGCTTCCGCGGCCAGCGCCACGCCGACCGCCGCGGTCGGAAAGACCACGCGCAGCAGCAGGGTGTTGAGCGCGACGACGCCGATGTTGTTGGGCCAGCGGACGCGGCGCGGCATGGTGCGTTCGCGGCGCGGCGCCAGCGCCTCGCAGACCGCGACGATGGCGAAGACGCCGATGAAAAAGCCCAACCGGATCGCCGGCTCGTTCGCCAGGCTCGCGTCGGTCATTTGCAATCTCTTTGCCGCATTCGTTGCGCGCGCGCGGGCGGCGAAGCCCACGCACGCGAGGCGCCGGCAACGCCCTTGCCGCGCAGCAGCCGCCATGATAGCCACTACCACCATGAGCGTCACCCACCCCTTGCCCGTGATCGGCATCCCGGCCGACGTGCGCGAGGTCGGCGTTCACCCGTTCCACGCGGTGGGCGAGAAGTACGTCAACGCGATCGCCCACGGCGCGGGCGCATTGCCGCTTCTGATTCCCGCCTTCGGACCGGGCCGGGACCTCGACGCGATGACCGGCCATATCGACCTCGACGACCTCATGGGCCGCCTCGACGGCGTGTTCCTGAGCGGCGGCCCGTCGAACGTCGAGCCGCATCACTACGGTGGCGACGAAAGCGCGCCCGGCTTTGCCCTCGGCGTGCAGTGGCATCCCGAGTGGCGCGTGCGCGACAATCCGTTCTCGCTGGCGCTGTTCACCGCGTTCGGCGACGCCGCCCGCGCCCGCGCCGCCGGCCGCACGCTCGACCGGACCGCCGCGACGCTGGGGGTCTAGACCGCCCATGGAGCTCCGCATCACCACCTGGAACGTGAACTCGGTGCGGTTGCGCCTCGACGGCGCCGCCGCGCTGGTCGCGGAGCACGCGCCGCACGTCATCTGCCTACAGGAGACCAAGGTCCGCGACGACGCCTTCCCGGCCGCCGCGTTCGACGCGCTCGGCTACCGCCACCGCGTGCTCAACGGGATCAAGGCGTACAACGGCGTCGCCATCGTCTCGCGCCTGCCGCTCAACCACCCCGGGACGCTCGAATGGTGCGGCCGCGCCGACGGCCGCCACGCCTTCGCCACGCTCGAATGCGGCGTCGAGATCAACAACTTCTACGTCCCCTCGGGCGGCGACGCGCCCGACCCCGAGACCAACGACAAGTTCGCCCACAAGCTCCGCTTCCTCGCCGAGATGACCAACTGGTTCGCCGCCCGCAAGGCGCCGCTGAACCGGCTGGTGCTGGTCGGCGACCTCAACGTCGCGCCGCTCGACACCGACGTCTGGTCGCACACCGCACTGCTCAAGGTGGTGAGCCACACCCCGGTCGAGGTCGCGGCGCTCGGGCGGCTCCGGGCGTCGCACGACTGGATCGACGCGGCGCGCGTGTTCACGCCGCCCGAGGAGCGGCTCTACAGCTGGTGGAGCTATCGCGCGCGCGACTGGGAGGCCTCCGACCGCGGCCGCCGGCTCGACCACGTGTGGGTGACGCCGGCGCTCGCCGATTCGCTCACGGCCGCCGAGGTGCTCAGGTCGGCGCGCGGCTGGCAGGCGCCGTCCGACCACGTTCCCGTCACCGTGACGCTCGAGGTTTGACCTTGGCGGCGACGGTTCGTGTTTTACCGGCGAGCCGATGAATCGACTGGCCGTTGCGTTCAATCGCCACGCAGGCTACGCGCTCATCAAGGCGCGACGCCCAATTATTGCGATCAAAGTTGGCGCGCTTGCCAACGAGCCCATGAGTTCGTTCATGGGCTCGTTGGTAATATACCAGAGCATCCTGATCAGCAGCGTGGGGACCAGCCATGAGCAAGCACCTCCGCCTCGACATCGACGCGCAGCGGGCGACGATCACCCTCGACCGGCCCGACAAGCACAATATGCTCGAAGCCGCCGATCTGGCGGATTTCGAAGACCTCGTCGGGCGCGTCGACGGCGCCGAGGAGGTGCGCGTCCTGGTCGTCACCGGCGCCGGCGAGGCGGCATTCAGCTCGGGCTTCGCGCACGGCGACGTCGCCGCCACCGACTGGCGGGACAACCCGGTCGAGCGCCTCTGCGCCCGGATCGAAGACGCGCGCGTGCCCACGATCTGCGCGCTCAACGGCTCGGTCTACGGCGGCGCCGCGGACATCGCGCTGGCCTGCGACTTCCGCGTCGGCGTCGAGGGCATGCGGCTGATGGTCCCGGCGGCGCAGCTCGGCGTGTTCTACAACGTCGGCGGCTTGCGCCGCTTCGCCGCCCGCCTCGGCGCGGGCCCGGCGCGCCGGCTGCTGATCGCCGGCGAGGCGTTCGACGGCCCGGGTTTGTTGCACATCGGTTATCTCGACGCGCTGGCGCCGCGCGACGAGTTCGATGCGCGCGTCGGCGGGCTCGCCGGGCGCATCGCCTCGCTCGCGCCGCGCGCGGTGCAGGGGATGAAGCGGGCCCTGGTGCAGATCTCGCGCGGCGGGCTCGACGAGGACTGGGCGCAACGGGAGATTCTCGCCTGCTTCGAATCGGAAGACCTCGCCGAGGGCCTCGCCGCCTTCGCCGAGAAGCGCGCCCCAAAGTTCACCGGGCGGTAGTTTCGCGGCCGGGGCGCGCGGACCGGCCGCGAGCTGGCTGGTTAGACTCTGCTGCCCGCTTCTTCTAAGCTCCAGCGTGCAGCCCGTCTGAGTCGGGGGAGGCTCCCGTGAAACGACAGGGAGTGGAACGCAGGCTCGCCGCGATCCTGAGCGCCGACGCGGTCGGGTACAGCCGCCTGATGGAGGTGGACGAGGCCGGCACGCTGGCCGCGCTCAACGCCCACCGCAAGGAACTCATCAATCAGAGGATCGCCGCACATCGCGGGCGCATCGTCAAGCTCATGGGCGACGGCGCTCTGGTCGAGTTCCCGAGCGTCGTCGAGGCGGTCCAGTGCGCCGTCGACATCCAGCGGGGCATGGCGGCGCGCAACGAAGGCGTTCCCCAAGCGCGTCGCATCGCCTTCCGGATCGGCGTTCACCTCGGCGACATCATCGTCGAGGACGACGACATCTACGGCGACGGCGTCAACATCGCGTCGCGTCTGGAGGGGCTCGCCGAGCCCGGCGGTATCTGCATTTCGCGCCAGGTCTTCGACCAGGTCGATACCAAGCTGCCGCTTGGCTACCGGGACATGGGCGCGCAGCAGGTCAAGAACCTGGCCAAGCCGATACACGTTTTCGAGGTCAGGCTCGACGGGGAAGCGACGGCGCCCGGCGCGCCCACGGGCGATGCGGCGGGAATTCAGCAGGAGATTCGTTTCTGCACGGCCGCCGACGGCGTCCGCATCGCCTACGCCACCGTCGGCGAGGGACCGCCGCTGGTCAAGGCGGCGAACTGGCTGAACCACCTCGAGTACGACTGGCGGAGCCCGGTGTGGCGCCATCTGCTGCAAGAGCTCGCCAGGGACCATCTTGCTGGTCCGCTACGACGAGCGCGGCAATGGTCTTTCCGACTGGGAGGTGGACGAGATTACCTTCGAGGCGTTCGTTCGCGATCTCGAGACCGTCGTCGACGCGGTCGGTCTGGAGCGTTTCGCGCTTTTGGGGATATCGCAAGGCTGCGCCGTCTCGATCGCCTACGCCGTCAGGCATCCGGAACGGGTCACGCATCTCGTGCTGTATGGCGGCTACGCCAGGGGCCGGCGCCGGGGATCGCCCGAGGAAATCGAACAGGCGGAAGCGATGATTACCCTCATGCGACAGGGATGGGGTCAGGAGAACCCGGCGTTTCGGCAAATGTTCACCTCGCTCATAATACCCGGGGCGTCGGCGGAGCAAATGCAGTGGTTCAACGATCTTCAGAGGATCACAGCCTCGCCGGAGAATGCGGTCCGCCTTCGCCAAGTCTTCGACGAGATAGACGTCAGCCATTTGCTTCCCGAGGTCGCCGCGCCGACGCTCGTGCTGCATTGCCGCGGCGATGCGATGGTGCCGTTCGAGGAGGGACGCAGGATGGCCGCGATGATTCCCGGGGCGCGGTTGGTGGCGCTCGAAGGACGGAACCACGTCATTCTCGAGAACGAGCCCGCGTTCCCGCGGTTCCTCGAGGAGGTCAGGAACTTCCTTGGGAATTCATGACGGCGCCCGAGATCGCGTCCCGGGAATCTTCGCCGCTCAGCCGGTCCCGCCGACGCGGTACACGAAGTAGCGACCGTCACCGCGGCCCGGGTGTCAGATTCGCGCCTTGTCGGTGAAGGCGGCGTTTGGGCGGCGCCCTTCGCCGTCCTCGGCATATTCCGGCCGGATACGGTTCAGGAAGTACATCTCGACCGGTTCCTTGCCCTTGACCTCGACCGCGCCGCGCCGCTCGACCTCGAAGTGCGCCGAGACCGCCCGCTGCGTCGCCTCGGAGATCGTGATCCGCCCCGGCTCGCTGCTCCTCTCGACCCGGGCGGCGACGTTCACCGCATCGCCCCAGACGTCGTAGGCGAACTTCCGCCGGCCGATGACGCCGGCCATGACCGGCCCCGTGTGGACGCCGACCCGAACCGGCCAGGGCATCAGGCCGAGCTTCTCCCGGTCGCGGTTGACCCGCGCCATCACCTCGATGATGCGGAGCGCGGCAAGGCACGCGTCCACCGGGTGGCTGCGGTTCTCCTCCGGGAGGCCGCCCGCGCACATGTAGGCGTCGCCGATAGTCTTGAGCTTCTCCAGCCGGTAGCCGTCGGTGATGTCGTCGAACATCGAGAAGTAATCGTCGAGCTGCTCGACGAGGGTCGCGGGTTCCATGCTTTCGGCGATGCGACTGAAGCCGGTGAAGTCGGTGAACAGGATCGTCACCGAGGGATAGAAACGCGGCTTGACCCGATCGTGCGCCTTGAGCTCGTCGGCGATCTTCGCGGGCAGAATGTTGAGCAGCAGCCGGTCAGACGTGGCCTGAGCGCGCGCCAACTCGGCGCGCACCGTGTCGACTTCGATCAGCTTGCGCCTGAGCTCGAGGTGAGCGAGCACCTGGCGAGAGAGACGTCGCATTGAGTCCGCCTGCTCGGGGCTCAGTTCGCGCGGCTTCGTGTCGATGACGCACAGCGTCCCGAGCGCCTGGCCCTCGGGGTTGATGAGCGGCATGCCGCAATAGAACCTGGCGCCGATTCCGCCGGTCACGCTTGGCAGGCCGGCATAACGCTCGTGCTTGGTGAGGTCCGGGATGATCACCAGGTCGTCTTGCAGGATGGTGGGGCTACAAAGCACCAGCTCCCTGGGCCGACTGAAAAAGTCCGGCGGCAGGCCGTATTTGGCCTTGAGCCATTGTCGCTTGTCGTCGAAGAAGCCGATGTAGGCGACGGGGCAGCCACAGATCTGGGCGGCGAGTCCGGTGATGTCGTCATAAGCCAGCTCGGGCGCCGAATCGAGGATGCCGTACGAGGCGACCGCCGCGACCCGCCGGGCGTCGTCGTCGGGAATCTCGATGCCCTTATAGAGAGCGCACACCGCGTCCTCCTCCGTCCGATTGCGTGAAGATTGCTTGTTCTGCCACAGCCCGCTCAGCCGGTCCCGCCGACGCGGTACATGAAGTAGCGGCCGTCGCGGACGCCGTCGGGGAGGGCGAGCGCGGACCACGCCGGCGCGGGAAGCTCAATGTCGGAGACGACGACGCCGCCCGGGGCCAGCAGCGGGGCGGCGAGCGCCACGAGCCGCTCGCCCAGGGCGCGGTTCGCCGCCGTATCGGGCGAGCCGACGTCGAAGTGCGCGAGCGCGGCGCGCGCGCCGATGCGCGCCCCGGCGCCGGGCATGGTGTGGTCGAAATCGCCGAGCAGCATGTGCGCGGCGTCGGGCACGCAATCAGGATGCGCCGCGATGCGGCGGTCGAAGACGAAGATCTCGCGGTCGGGAAACAGCGTCCGCAGATGGTCGTAGGTGCGGCCGTTGCCGAGCCCGAACTCGAGCACCGGGCCGGGCACATCGGCGACCAGCCGCACGCTCACGTCCAGGCAGTCGCGCTGGGCGCGGAGCCGGCGGATGACGCTGTCGAGACGGCTCACGGCGGGCGCGGGCGCTCTAGCGCGCCGCCTCGGCCTTGCTCAACGCTTCCTGCAGCTGGCGCGTCGTTACCTCGAGCCGGCGGGCGAGCTCGCGCATGATCTCGATCGACATCTGCGGAAACTGACAGACGAGCTGAAAGAACAGCTCCTTCGAGATGCGCATCGTCGTCAGCGTCGTCTTCGCCGTTATGGTGGCGGTGCGCGGCACGTCGCACAGGATGGCGATCTCGCCGACGAAGTCGTTCTTGCCCACCGTCGCCACGGTGATCGGGCCGGTCGGCGAGTCGACGAGCACGTCGGCGTCGCCGTCGACGATGATGTACGCCGAATCGCCCTCATCGCCCTGGTGGAACAGGCTGTCGCCGGCATTGTAGGTGAGCCGCTGGGCGGTGAACGCGAGCAGCTTGAGCTTGCTCGGCTCGATCTTCGCGAACAGCGGGATGTTGCGCAGCAGCTCGACGTCTTCCTGTAGGGTCATGGGACCTCCTCCCGCGTGTTACTCCGCCGCGATCAGTTCGGTCAAGTGGCTGTCGGGCTGGTCGAGCTCGCCGAATTCGCCTTGTTCGACGATGCGTCCGGCGCGCAGCACGATCACCCGATCGAACTGGCTCGCCGCGCTCGGACGATGGAGCGCCCAGATCAGCGCACGGCCTTTGAACTCCTCGAGCAGGTTGGCCATGATCTTGTTCTGGGTCGCGCCGTCGAGCGTCGCCGTCGCCTCGGAAATTATCAGCATGTCGGGGCGCTTCAACACCGCGCGGGCGATCGCCAGCTTCTGCCGCTGCGCGGACGAGAGCCGGCCGCCGGCGATGCCGACCTCGAAGTCGAGCCCGACCTCGATCACGGTGTCGCGCAATCCGAGGTCGTCGATGACCTCCGAGATGAGCCCGCCGATCCGCGCCTCGGCCTGCGCCTGACCGTAGGCCAGCTTGCCGAACAGGATGTTGTCCTGGAGCGTCGACGCGGCGTTGTAGCGCTCGGCGTCGAAGAACTCGACCGCGCCGCGAAGCCCGTCGGGCAGGGTCTCGGCGAACGCGGCGCGCGCCTCGAGGAGCCGCGCCTGCATCGGCTCGTCGATGACGTCGAGCCGGTGGCGCGCCGGGATCAGCATGAACGGCAGCGACAGCAGCCGGTGGCGGTCCTCGTCATTGAGGGCATCGAGACTGTCCTTGTCGACGCGGCCCAGGAGCTCCTTGTATTCGGGCAGGTCGTCGGCGCTGATGAAGCTGAACTGCTCGAAGAACTCGTGATCGGGCGGCAGGTCCGAGAACAGCTCGACCATCGTCGAGGCGACCTCGTGGCCGGCGCGCAACAGGTCCTCGACCAGGCCACAGCCATCGAGCACCGACCGCACGTGCGGGTTGTCGGCAAGGTGGTCGAGGTCGAAGGCGTCGCCGACCGGCGTGCCGAACAGCAGGTTCTCGGCCACCGTCGCGTTGTCGTTGTAGCGCTCGACGTCGAACTGCTCGACCAGGTTGGCGAGCTCGGGCTCGGCGAGCCGGTTGCGCAACGCCGCGCGCGCCTGAAGGATGCGCTCGGCCACGTCGGCGCGCTTCTCCGGGTCGATCGTGCCGCGCAAACCCAGTTGGTAGCAGTCGTCGATCATCTCGGCCAGGCCGAGCGCGCGAATGCCGGCGGCGACGAGGCTGGCCCCGGGCTCGACGCCCGCCGACTCGTAGTCGATCCAGTCGGCGAAGACGTCGTCGGGGGTGTTGCCCGAGGCTGCGCTCTCGGCCAGCGCCGCGGTGCGCTCGGCCGCGTCTTCCTCGTTGTACTCGGCGTCGCGCAAGGGCCGGTGCTTGAGGCCGTAGAACAGGTTGTCGCCGAGGCTCGCCGAAATGAGATGCGTGTTGGCGGCGACGAAAGCCATGCGGCGGCCGGTGACCGCCTCGGGCAGCTCGCGCGATTCGCGGCCGCCGACGGTGACGCGCCCGCCCGTCGGGTCGATCAGGCGCGCGAGCAACATCAGCAACTCCTCCTTGCCGCTCGACCCGGCGCCGACGACGGCGACGCGTTCGTCGAGCCCAACGGTGAACGACATCGCGTCGACGACCTTGACGTCGTCGTCGGTGAGCGAGAGGTTGGCGGCCGCCAGCTCGCCGCTGAGCGGTTCGGGCCTGTCCACGTCCGCCTCGAACTGCTCGGCGGGGCGGATTCCGGACGGATCGAACTGCGACACCACCTGCTCATACTTGATGCTGGCGTCGGCCTGCCGCTGGTAATAGTTGAGAAGCTCCTTCCACGGCGGCGCGAGGTCCTTGTACGCCGCCAGCACCGCCACCAGCGCGCCCAGCGAGAGGCTGCCGCCGATCACCAGATAGCCGCCGATCGAGAAGAACAGGAACGGCGTGAGCTGGTTCAGGAAGTTGTTGAGGAACTTCATGAAGAACTTCTTGCGGTAGATCTGGTAGCGGATGTCGTAGATGCGCCCGAGGCGGTACGAGAAATCCGCCAGCTCGAATTTCGAGGTGTCGTTGGCGTGAATCTCCTGCACGCCCGAGACCGTCTCGCCGATGCGCTCGGACAGCTTGCGCACTTCGCGGACGCGCTCTTTGCCGAGCATGTTCACGCGGAACTGGAGCTTGGGAATGACGTACATCTGGACGGGGTAAAACGCGATCGCCGCGACCCCCATGATCCAGTCCTGCGCCATGATGAAGATAAGCGCCGTCACCAGCAGGCCGCCCTGGAGCGCGGGCAGCGCGAAGGCGTCGCCGATGAAGCCGCCGAGCGGCTCGATCTCGGCGGTGATCATGGGGATCAGCTCGCCCTGCGAGACCTTGCGGAAATAGGCCAGCGGAAACCTGAGGATGCGGCCGTAAAGCAGGTAGCGCAGGCGGCGGAGCATGCGTTCGCCCAGCTTTCCCCGGTAAACATTGATGTAGTATTTGAAGCCGCCGTTGATGACGACGAGCACGAGAAATATGCCGGCCAACGTGAACAACAGCGGCAGCCGATCGAGCTGAACGATCTCGACGCCGAAGAATTCGAGAGGTCCCAGGTAGCTCTTGGACCCGGGATCGAGGGCGCCGTTGACGATTTTCTTTGGAATATCAAGAGATACATAATAAAATGGCAAAGAAATCGCAGTTATCAGCAAAATAAAAAACTGCTGGGTTTTGCTGTAATTGTAGATAAACTTGAAGACACTGCGTTCCATGATCGGCGCCGCCTCACCGCCCTGTTCCCGCCCGCCACAACCGGACGCGAAGGTTGGCCCGAACATTAACCCAGCTTGACGGTTGGGTAAATGGCCTCACCCCCGGCCCGCAAGCCTCGGATTGCAAACCGAATTTGCCGCTTCCGTCGGCCATGGCCGTGTGCCATAGTCGGGCCTGATCAACCGCCGATTCGGGGCGCCCCCGCGTGGTCCGGCCAAAGCTTCGCGGCCCGCCGGGGTTGGGGAATGATGGGCACGAATAACCGCCGGATTCTGATTTACAGCCACGACACCTTCGGGCTCGGCCACTTGCGCCGTTGCCGGGTGATCGCCCACGCCCTGGTCGAGGAGTACAAGCACCTGTCGGTGTTGATCCTTTCGGGCTCGCCGATCATCGGCAGTTTCGACTACCGCGCCCGCGTCGACTTCGTCCGCATCCCCGGCGTCATCAAGCTGCGCAACGGCAAGTACACCTCGCTGAACCTGCACATCGACATTGAGCACATGCTGGCGATGCGGGCCTCGATCATCAAGCACACGGCCGACGTGTTCGACCCCGACATCATGATCGTCGACAAGGAGCCCCTGGGGCTGCGCGGCGAGGTCCACGAGACGCTGACCATGCTCAAGGAGCGCGGCACGCGGCTGGTGCTGGGGCTGCGCGACGTGCTCGACGAACCCCGCCTGCTCAAGCCCGAATGGAAGCGCAAGAACGTGCTGCCCGCGCTGCGCGACCTCTACGACGAGATCTGGGTCTATGGCCTGCCGCAGATCTGCGACCCGATCGGCGAGATCGGCCTGCCGCGCGACGTGCGCCGCAAGGTCACCTTCACCGGCTATCTGCCGCGCTCGGTTCCCGCCGGCGTGCCGCCCTCGGCGCTTGGCGTCGCGGTCGACGAGCCTTATCTCTTGGTCACCACCGGTGGCGGCGGCGACGGCGAGACGTTGATCGACTGGGTTCTCAGCGCCTATGAAAGCGACATGGCGCCGCCGTGGAACGCGCTCCTGGTGCTGGGTCCGTTCATGCAGCCCGAGGTCCAGGCGCGGTTCCACGAGCGGGTGAGCCGGCTGCCTAGGGTCGCGGCGATCGTCTTCGATACCCATCTCGAGAACCTCATGGCGCGCGCCGCGGGCGTGGTCGCGATGGGCGGATACAACACCTTCTGCGAGATCCTGTCGTTCGACAAACGCGCGCTCATCGTGCCCCGGCAGGTGCCGCGCCGCGAACAGCTCATCCGCGCCACGCGCGCGACCGACCTGGGGCTGATTTCGATGCTCATCGACGACGGCCGCCGCGACCCGCACACCATGGCCACCGCGCTCAGGCGGTTGCCGCAGCAGCGCCCGCCGTCCGCGGTGGTGATCCCGGGGCTGCTCGACGGCTTCGTCAACGTCAACCGGCTTGTCAAACTGCTGCTCGGCGAGCGCGAGCGCGCGGTCGCGGTCGCGCGGGCGGGCGGCGCGGGGTAGAACGGACCGGTTGTGCGCGGCACGGTCGCCTTCATCGTGAAGGGTTATCCGCGGCTTTCCGAGACCTTCATCGCCCAGGAAATCCGCGCCCTCGAGGCGCGCGGTCTCGCCATCGACATCGTCTCTCTGCGCCACCCGACCGACCCCTTCACGCACCCGGTTCACGCCGAGATCGGGGCGCCGGTGACGTATCTGCCGGAGTATCTTTGGCGCGAGCCGGCGCGGGTGTGGCGCGCGTGGCGCGCGGCGCGGCGATTGCCGGGCTATCGCGCGGCGCGGCGCGTGTGGCTGCGCGATCTCGCGCGCGACCCCACCCCCAACCGCGCCCGCCGCTTCGGCCAGGCGCTGGTGCTGGCGCGCGAGCTCGGGTCCGCGGTGGTTCACCTTCACGCCCACTTCCTGCACACGCCGGCGTCGGTGGCGCGCTACGCCAGCCTCCTCACCGGCCTGCCGTGGAGCGTCTCCGCGCACGCCAAGGACATCTGGACCTCGCCCGACTGGGACAAGGCGGAGAAGCTGGCGAGCTGCGCCTGGGCCGTCACCTGCTCGGCGGTGAACCGCGACCACCTCGCCGCGCTGGCGCCGGCGGGCCGGGTGGCGCTTGCCTACCATGGCCTCGACCTCGAGCGGTTTTCGCCCGCGCCGGCGGAGCGGCCGCCGCGCGACGGCTCGGGCGACCCGGTGGTGATCCTCTCGGTCGGCCGCGCGGTCGAGAAGAAAGGCTTCGACGACGCGATCGCCGCGCTGGCGGCGCTGCCCGCCGGTCTCGGCTGGCGCTACGTGCACGTCGGCGGCGGGCCGCTGCTCGGCGCGCTCAAACGCCAGGCCGCCGCCTGCGGCCTCGACGGCCGCGTCACCTGGCTCGGCGCCCAGCCGCAAGACGAGGTGCTCGCCCAGTACCGCGCCGCCGACGTGTTCGTGCTGCCGTGCCGCATCGCCGGCGACGGCGACCGCGACGGGCTGCCCAACGTGCTGATGGAGGCCATGTCGCAGCGGCTCGCGGTGCTATCGACCCGCGTCTCGGCGGTCCCCGAGCTGGTCGAGGACGGCGTCAGCGGTTGCCTCGTGCCGCCGCGCGACCGCGCCG
>JACZUY010000040.1 GCA_022572945.1 Pseudomonadota bacterium | reverse complement strand
GGGTACTTCGAAGAGGAGGCGGTCGTCAGCTACCCGCAGTATCTGGAAGAGATCGACGCCGGCAAGCATGAGAATGTGCCCGCGCCCCAAGTCGCCATTGATTACTGGAAGCTGGCGCCCGATGCGCGGCTGCGGGACGTGGTGTTGGTGATCCGCAACGACGAGGCCGGCCACCGGGACGTGAACCATGGGTTCGCCGACGAATTGAAGAGGGCTGAACGCGAGGACAGCAAGGTCCACGCCAAGTAAAAGCGTCTTCTGATCGGCGAGCAGCCGCTCCTGCATCACAACCGGACATTGGGACGAGGGCTAGAAGCCGGAAGTTTTCCGAATGCAGACCTATCGACTGTCACGCCGACACGACCGCACTTCCCTGAACGCAGACCTTCTGAATAATACCAACGGTCACTATGATTGACTCATAGTGACCGTTGGCAAGCGCGACTGCTCGCCGCGCCCCCTGGCGCGAAAGCCAAGGGGCCGGATGGCCCCGCCCGGCGCCTGAGGGAACATTAGGCTGAGTCCATTCATGGGCTCGCCGGTATAAGTGCTGCAAAAGGGAAGATGTAAACCGGGCGCCCGGGGAATCCTCGCCGATTATCGGGGCGCGCTAGAGCATTTTCAGCTTACCTTTACCCGGTAAAGGCAAGCAGCGTTCATTCGCCACGCAGGCTCTCGTCGCATTCGCGACGGCCCGCGGTCGCGGGCTGGCGAATTCCGAACGATTCCACTCGTTCTGAATTCGCTCTAGTGCCGCGTTTGCGCGTCGGGCGCGGCGGCGGGGGTCTCGGCCGTGTCGGCGCCGGCAGCTTGCTCCCAGGGATAGACGAGATTGAGGTCCCAGTCGGTGTTCTTGTCGACGATCGACTTGAGCGCCTCGCACAGCACGATCAGGCGTTCGTGCGTCATATTGATGTTCATGGACCGGGTGCCGTCGGACAGCGTCAACACCTTGCCGCCCAACTTGTTGTCCCGAATCTGGATCGTCTTGGTAAGATAATTGAGCCGGTTGCGGACCTCGGGCGTCGGTCCACTTGAAAGCGACCCGCTTTCGCGCGCTTCCGAAACCACGCCTTCCTGCTCGAGCTCGAGCACCTCCTTCTTCAACGGCGGGGTCGCCTTGCGCGCCGCCTCGCTGGTCGCCTGAATCGCGTTTCCCAGCGCCGGCCACAAGAGCTTGAACAGCCGCCGCGTCACGCCGAAGGCGTGCTCGGCGTCATCGCCGTCGCGCGTGAAGATGTAAATCCGATCTTCCTCGGCGCTGTAATTCAGGTGGAACTGGACGACGTTCATGCGAACCCGCCGATCGGCATTGACGATGAATACCCTGCCGCGCCGCGACGATGCCGCGCGGGCGTTCGTGCAACCGCGAGGACGCCACCGGCACCCGCGATCGTATTATCACACGCCGCGGCCGCGGTCGGTCAATGATTTCGACCCGGCCCGCGCCGGCGGGGCTGCGCGACCTTCACTGTTTCGCTTCCCAAGCCGCCGGGTGCGGGTAAACTACGCGTTGCGCGCCGCCTCGAGGACGCGGTCAGCGCCGGGGAGGCGCGGCGGCGCGGTGCGATCTTCCGCGCAGGCCGCACGCATTGTCGAGCTAGAGCGTAATCCGAGCAATTCCACTCGTTCGGATTACGCGCCAGCCCGCGTCCCCCTTGATCGCAATAAATGGGGGCCGCCGCTTATGCGGCCACGTTTTGGTCGATATAAGATTTGGCCTGCCTGGCGATTGAACGCAGTTCACCTTTGTTGTGTAAAGGTGAACGAATAATGCTCTGGGGGACGATACACCGCGATGAGTCTTCTTTTCCGCGCGCTCAGCAAGGCAGCGAGAGACAAGGAAAAGGGCAAGCCCGCGCCGAAACTCCTGGCGACCGCGGCCGACAAGGAGGAAAAGAAGCACAGGGTCGGCGCCGCGCTGCGCCGCGGCACGCTCGCCGCGCTGATGGTCGTGACCGCGGCCGTCGCCGGCGGCGTGTTCCTGTGGCCCGAGATCGAGACGAAAATCGCTCCGCTGATGGCTTCGATACGCGCGAGCCCGCCGCCTCCCCGGCCCGCGCCGGGCCCGGCGCCCGAAGCGCGGCCGGCGGCGCCGCAAGTGGCGCAGGCCGAGTTGCGCCGCCAGCAAGAAGAGCAGCGCCTGGCCGAAGAGAAGCGGCTCGCCGAGGAGGAAGTGAAGCGCCAGGCGGAAGCGGCGCGGCTCGCCGCAGAGCGCCGCAGAGCAATCGAGGCCGAGGTCGCCGCGCGTCGCGCCCGGGAAGAGTTGGCCCTGATCGCCAAGGCCGAAGAGCAAGCCCGCACCGAGCAGGAAGCTCTGAGACTCGCGCAGGAGCTCGCCACGCAGCAGGCCGTGGAGGCCGAGGAAAAGGCCCGCGAGGCGGAGAAGGCCGCGAAGGCGGCCATGGAAGAGCTGCGCCGGCAGATCGCCGCGCAGAACAAGATTATCGTTCGGCTGTCGAAAGCGGGGCCGACCACGGCCGATGCGCCGGCGCCTGTATCAGCCCAACCGGGAGCCGCGGAGTCCGCGCAGACGCTCGAATCGGTCGTCGACGAGGTGGCGTCGACCGTCTCCGGGCTGATCGCCCCGGAGGAGACTCCGCCGGCGCCCGCCGATGGTCCGGTGAACGTGGACGCGCTCGTCGCCGGCCACGAGGCCGCGCGCACGCCGAAGGCAGGACGCGAGCCGATCCGCATCGAGCGCTCGCAGGGCCGACCGTCGAGCGACGTCTCGCGGATGGTGACCGTGGTCAACGAGTCGGACGATGTCCGCGACCGTCACGCCGCGGCGCGGCGCGCCCTGGGGGCGGGGCAGACCGAGGGCGCGCTGAAGATTTACGAAGACCTGCTCGGGCGGTACCCCAACAACCGCCTGACGCTCCTGGGCAAGGCCAACGCGCTCCACCGGCTGGGCCGCGTCGGCGACGCGATCCGGGTGTACGAGCAAACCTTGAGCCGCTATCCCGACGAGATGGCTGCCCTGACCAACCTGCTCGGTCTCATCGGCCGGCAGTCGCCGCAGAACGCGCTCGGGCGGTTGCGCCGGCTCTACAGGGTCAACCCCGGCTTCGGGCCGGTCGCCGCGCAGATGGCGCTGATCCACGCCCAGCTCGGCGACCACGGCAACGCGTTGCGTTACATGAAGGAAGCGCTTGCGCTCGCGCCGCGCAACCCCGTCTACCAGGTCAACGTCGCGATCATGTCCGACCGCGCCGGCGACAAGCGCGAGGCGGTCCGGGCGTACGAACGGACGCTCGAGCTGATAGCCGCCGATACCACGGCGCTGCCGATCTCGCCGCCGGCCATTCGCGACCGCCTGCGTTACCTAAGGGCGAACTGAAACGATGCCGTTCCTGGAGCATTTCGGCTTCACCGAGCGCCCCTTCGCGCTGACCCCGGACAGCCGGCTCTACTACCCGAGCGAATCGCACCAGCATGTCCTCGACTCGCTGCTCTACGCGGTCGAGCGCGGCGAAGGCGTGGTCAAGGTGAGCGGCGAGGTGGGGACCGGCAAGACCTTGCTTTGCCGTCTGCTCACCGAAGCGCTGATCAAGTCGAAGGCGGTCGCCTACATCGTCAACCCGCAGGACGATGCGGACTGGGTGGTCGGCGCGGTATGCCGCGAGTTCGGGCTCGACCCGGGCGGCCCGGGCGACCCGTTTCACAGGCTCAACGCATTCCTGCTCGAGCAATTCCGCGAGGGCCGGTCCGCGGTCCTCTTGGTCGACGAGGCCCAGGCCCTCGGCACGGTCGGGCTCGAAACCGTCCGGCGGCTGTCGAACCTCGAGACAGACACCAGCAAGCTCTTGCAGATCATTCTCTTCGGCCAGCCGGAGCTCGACCGGTTGCTGCAGACCCATGCCTTGCGCCAGCTCAATCAGCGCATCGTGTTCTCGTTCACCATTCGGCCGCTTTCGACCGACACCGCGATCGACTATGTACGATACCGGGTGCGGCGCAGCAACGGCGACGTCGGTTCCGCCGACAGGCTGTTCGAGTCCCCGGCGCTGCGTGCGATCGCGCGGGCCGCCCGGGGCATACCCCGGCTGATCAATATCGTCGCCGACAAGAGCCTGCTCGCGGCCTATTGCGAGGGCGCGACCCAGGTGCAGCGCCGGCATGTGCGCGAAGCGGTCGCCGATTCGATCGACGTGATCGGCGGGCGGTGGGGCGTCGTCGACTGGAACCGGACCGCGCTGCTGGTCGCGCCCACGGTTGGGGCGGCCGTGGTGCTGGGCGCCATCGGCTGGTGGGCGATCGACGGCGGCGGAGCGGGGATCGAATGGTCGCTGACCGATTCGCTGTCGAGCTTGTTCGGCCGGGCCGACCGCTGAACGGCGGCCGCCGTGGCTGAGGCGTTTCCGCCCGCTCTCGGCATCGTCGCCGCGGCGCTTCTCGGGCTCGCCTTCGGCAGCTTCGCGACGCTTCTCGTCTATCGCCTGCCGCGCGGCGAGCCGGTCATCGTCGGCGGCTCGCGCTGTACCGCCTGCGGCGCCGCGCTCGGGGTTCGCGACTTGGCGCCGATGGTGTCGTGGCTGGTTCAGCGTGGCCGCTGCCGCCACTGCGACGCGCCGGTGAGCGCGCGTTACCCGCTGATAGAGGCGTTGCTCGCGGTGCTGTTCGTCGTGGTTTACCTGCGCGCCGGCGCGACCCTGCCGGGGGTTCTTCTCGCGGCGCTCGCGGTCGCGCTGGTGACGCTCGCGGTCATCGACCTCGAGGTCGGTCTCATCCCCGACAGGATTCTCCTGTTCGTCGCCCCGCTCGGGCTGGTCTACCAGCTTGCCGAAGGCGATCTCGTGGCGGCGGTGGCCGGCGGGGCGTTTGCGGGCGGGCTCGCCTACCTCGTCCGTTTCGGGTTCCTGCGGCTGCGCGGGCGCGACGCGCTCGGCCTCGGCGACGTCAAGTTCTTCGCCGCAGCCGGGGTGTGGCTCGGGCCCATGGGGTTGCCGGCCTTCATGGTGATCTCGGGTCTGGGCGGCGCGGTTTTCGCGGTGCTGTGGCGGCGCCGGGGCGGCGGTCTCGAATTCCCGTTCGGACCGGCGCTGGCGGTCGGGCTGTTCGTTTGCCTCCTGTTTCCCGAGCTGACGCGATTGTTCGTCTAGCCGCCGCGGCGACCCGTCGTTCGGCGCTCCTCAAAACGCACGCGGGCACTCCTTAAAACGTACCCGGCCACTCCTCATAAGGTCGTTTTGGGGTGTTCCGGGCTTTCGCGGGGTCGTCCCGGCGGCGGTGAACGCCGGCGTGGGAAAGCGCTTCTTACCGCCGCGGCGACCGGCGAATCAGTGGCTGGCCATGCCGTGCCGGCGGGCACGCGGGGGTGGCGCAAGCCTTCGAAATGTAGGCGTTGCCAGGCTGCTGGCGCCGGCTTCACCGGATCGCCACGAATTTACATTGGCCGCGTGTGACGGCCGTCATATCGCCGCGCGCGAGCGAGTCGCATGCTGATGGCGTCGTCGGGAAACGGGCGGAATACCGGTTTCGCGGCGCGGTACCCCAAAACGTCGAACGGACAAATCAATTCTACGGTGCGAGGAGGCATCCCGACAGAAATCCTTAAGGTTCCGTTAACGCGAGGCGTTGCGAATGACGCTCATGGAGGGGAAGCAGGACCGAGACCGGCGCCGGAATGGCGCCCAACAACAAGACCGATAAGCGGAGGAATTGGACATGACCGTTTTGACCAGACCCAAGCCGTGTTCCGGCGCCAAGAACGCCGAGGCGCAACGCGGCTTCACCATGCCCGACCTGGTGGTGGTACTGAGTACGATGGGCGTGCTGTTCGGCCCCGTCCTTGCGGTCTTCGATGATTCGATGGAAGCGACCCACGACGAGTTCACCCAAATCTCGCTCGACGCCGCGCGCACCGCGCTGATCACGTTCTCGGCCGCGAACAACGGCTGCCTGCCGTTCACCGCCGACTGGGAGGGCGGGCTGCCCGACACCGACCAGAACGGCGCCTCCGGCTATACCGACACTGGCGTCGGCAAGGCCAACGCGCGCGCCGGCGACTTGCCGTGGGCCGACCTTGGCCTCGGCAAGCATTTCGTCGACGGCGGCGGGCTGCGCATCCAGTACTACGTCGCCAGCCCCTACACCGACGCCGACAACGACCCGAGCAACGGCTACAGCTGCGCCGCGGGGGCGCGCGGCGTGGAGTGGAACCCCAGGGTCACCTACGACGGCACGGTCGACCCGCAGTACCTTTACTACACGCCGCCCGGTGGCGATCGCGGTCTGTACAAGATCACCGGCGTGCTGCCGGCGGGCACACCCCCCGCCAGCGGCGACAACGTCGCCGATCCGCTCCCGATCGCGCTACTCGAGCTGCGCCGCGGCCCCGACGTCAAGGCCAACGGATCGCAGAACGACGTGCTGAGCGCCCAGAACGCGTTCGTGCTGCTGGCGACGGGCAAGAACATCAACCCCAACGCCAGCATCAACCTGCCGTATATGCGCGACGAGGATCATGCCTCAAACTCCGGCGGCGCGCCGTGGAACCTCAACCAGAACGACGTCGACGACGTGCGCTTCTCGGCGACGCGCTCGGTTCACGCGAGCGACCAGGGCAAGGACGGCGACGACACGCTTTTGGTGGTGTCGTTCCTCAACTTCAAGGCCGCCCTCGATGGTTACGGCATCCACATGGAGCCGATCTGCGAGACTGCCTGCTGACGCGCGGGCGGAGTCCCCGGGGCCAGCCCCCGGGGTGTGATGACCCCTCTGTCTTCTCAGCGGTTGTCCGTTTGAACGAAAAGATGGACAATCCGGGAAGACGCAGGGTTCGACGCAGGGTTCATGGACATTAACGAACTTCTCTCGCTAACGCAGGACAGGGCGGGCTCCGACCTGCACCTATCGAGCGGCAACCCGCCGATGATGCGCGTCGACGGCGAGATTCGGCCGCTCGACCCCGATCACCTTACCGGCGAGGCGATCGAGTCGATGGTCTACCCGATCATGACCGAAGAACAGCGCGCGCGCTTCGAGTCCGAGGGCGAGGTCGATTTCTCGTTCGAGTTCGACGCGGAATCGCGTTTCCGGGTCAACGTCTTCACCAACCGGCAGGGCGCCGCCGTGGTGTTCCGCGCGATTCCGAGCGATATTCTCTCGCTCGAAGACATTGGCGCGCCGCGCATCGTCAGGCGCATGGCCGAGTTGGACAAGGGGCTGGTACTGGTCACCGGACCGACGGGCTCGGGCAAGTCGACGACGCTGGCGGCGATGATCGAGCACATCAATTCGACCGCCAGGCGGCATATTCTCACGATCGAGGACCCGATCGAGTTCGTCTATCGCCCGAAGATGTCGCTGATCAACCAGCGCGAGGTCGGGCGCGACACGAAGTCGTTCGCCCGCGCGCTGAGGAGCGCCTTGCGCGAAGACCCCGACGTCATCCTGGTCGGCGAAATGCGCGACCACGAAACCATCTCGCTGGCGCTCACCGCGGCCGAGACCGGGCACTTGGTGATGGGCACGCTCCATGCGAGCTCGGCGGCGAAGACCGTGGACCGGATTATCGACGTGTTCCCCGCGGGCGACAAGCCGATGGTGCGGACGATGCTGGCGGGCTCGCTCCAGGGGGTGATCGCGCAGGGACTCTTGAAGCGCGAGGACGCCAAGGGGCAGATCGCGGCGTTCGAGATCCTCGTCGGCACGCCGGCGGTGCGCAATCTGATCCGCGAAAACAAGGTGCCCCAGATATTCACGATGATGCAGGTCGGCGCCGAATTCGGCATGCAGACCATGCAGGACGCGATCGAAGCGCTGATCGCCAGGGGCGTGGTGGCGGAGGACGAGGCGAATCGCTTGCTGAGCGTGGCCGCCGAGGGCGACGAGCACGGACCGCCCGACCGGGCGCGCCAGGCTGGCACGGTCAGTCCGGCGGCGTCGCCCGCCGCGGGTGTGGTGCGGGCGAACCCGGACGAGTACTCGTTTTGAAGCCGTTTCCGCGCCGGCGGGCGCGCGCACCGTCGCGCCTCGATGCCCGGCTCGCCTGAAGACAAACTGACGAATTCATTGTATAGAGGTGTCGATAGCGCCGCACTCCGGCGGGCGTGGGGGCCCGTCTACGGGGTGAGGCTTGAAGGATCGTCTGCCGGTAGCACGATGGGCGGCGTTGCGCGGACGGGGAATGCACGTGTGATCGAGAAGACGGCGACCGCAGGCGCAACGGCGGGCGCCGCGCCAGTCGGCTCGTGCCGGCGTGCCGCGGCGGGTGTCCTGTTGCTCGGCCTGTTCCTGGCGGGGTGCTCGGGGCTCGCCGAGATCCGGAACCCGATCGAGCATTTCGACACCGACGCCGAAGCGTCGCGCCAGGATTTCCGCGAGGGACTCGCCGCCCGCCCGCCGGCCGAGGCCGAAGAGCCGCCGCCGATCCCCGAATTGCAGCCGATCATCAGCGCGCCCGCGCTCGGCGTGCCCGAGGAGGCGCGCCTGGTGACGGTCACGGTCAACGAGACGACGCCGCTGAAGGACGTGTTGATCGAGCTGGCGCGCGCGGCCCGGGTCGATCTCGAGCTCGACCCGCGCATCGTGGGCGGCGTCATCTTCTCCGCTTACGAGCGCCCGTTCGAGGACGTGATCCAGCGAATCGTCGACCTCGCCGACCTGCGTTACACGATCCGCGACAACGTGGTCCGGATCGAGTTCGACGACCCCTATCACGTCAACTACCGGATCGGATACCTGAACCTGGTGCGCCGCGCCACGAGCCAGGTCGGCACTGAATCGTCGGTCATCGGGGGCGACGCGGGGGGCGGCGGCGGCGCGTCCTCGAGCCGGGTCAGCAGCGAATCGGAGGCGAACTTCTGGGCCGAGCTCGAGGCCAACATCACCCAGATCATGACCAACACGGGCCGCTTCACGGGCCTCGTGGCGCCGCCCGAGCCGGTGGCCGCGCCGGCCGCCGCGGCACCGGCGCCCGCCCCTTCGCTGGGGGAGGCGATAACCGCGCCCGTTGCCCCGGCTGCAGCCGTTCCGCCAGCGGCGCCAGCCGCACCAGCGCCAACGGTCGCAATCCCGGCAGCAGCTCCGACGCTAGTCACTGGAGCGGCCGCCATTCAGACGCTCCAGCCGGCGTTCGTCGAAGCGAGTGACGCGTTCACCATCAACAAGCAGGCCGGCATCCTTTCGGTGTTCGGCAGCCAGCGCCAGCACCGCACCATCGAGGAATATCTGCGCAAGGTCCGCGTCTCGATCTCCGCCCAGGTGCTGATCGAGGCCAAGATATTGGAGGTGTCGCTCCTCGAGCAATACCGCTTCGGCATCAACTGGGTCTCGCTGTTCGAGAGCCGGGCGAACTTCGGCGCGCCGTTCAACACCGCGACCACAACAGTTGTCACCTCGCCGCCGTTTTCGGCGCTCATCGGCGGCGCGACCGCGGCGACGGCGAACGTACTGACCATTTCCGCGGGCGGCGCCGACCTCCAAACCATCGTCAACCTAGTGCAGCAGTTCGGGACGGTGCGGGCGCTCTCGAGCCCGCGGATCACCGTGATGCAGAACCAGACCGCGGTGCTCAAGGTGGCCGAGGAGCAGGTGTTCTTCGAGATTGATTTCGAGACCACGCAGCCGACCGTCCAGGGCGGTACTGTGGTGACAACCACCACCAGCACGATCAACACCGTTACAGTCGGTGTGGTGATGACGGTGCAGCCCTCGATCAACCTCGACACCGAAGAGATCACCTTGACCTTGCGGCCGACGATCACGAGCGTCGCCCGCACGATAAACGACCCGGCCGTGGATTTTGAGGCCCAGGTGGCCCAGGCGGCCGCCAAGGAGAAGGGGCTCACGGTCGCCGCCATAACCTCCAAGATACCGGAGCTCGTGGTGCAGGAGATCGATACGGTGGTGACGATGCCGTCGGGGAGCGTCCTCGTCATCGGCGGGCTGATGCAGGACCGCATTACCGTCGATGAAACCGGCGTGCCCGTCCTCGGCGAAATTCCGTGGCTCGGCCAGCTCTTCAAGTCGAAGCAGGAACGAATCCAGAAAACCGAGCTGGTCATTCTGTTGCGCGCGACGATCACCGAAGGCTCGATGATCACCCCGGCCGACGCCGAGCTCTACGAGCGCTTCGGCGGCGACCGCCGCCCCTTCCCGATGCAGTAACGTCTTCAACGTCTTTCGCCATGATTCAGTTGCGCGGCACCCGCACGCTGGTCGCCTATATCATGACAACCGCGTTGCGCGACCGGCTGTTCCTGGCGTTCCTGGTGCTCACCGCGCTGGCGGCGTCGATGGCGGTGTTCATCGGCGGCGCCGCGGTGGTCGAGAAGCACGAGCTTTCGGTGGTCTATGTGGCGGCGGCGACGCGGCTCATCCTGATCGCCGGGCTGGTGATGTTCGTCTGCTTCCACATTCGCCGCTTGTTCGAGAGCCGCGAGGTCGAGTTGATGCTGTCGCGGCCGATCTCGCGCACCAACTTCGTTTTCGCCTATGTCGTCAGCCTGGTGGTGCTGTCGATCGTCGCGGTGATCATCGCCACGATCGTCGTCGGCGCGGTCGCGCGGCCCGAGCCGGCGGGGCTGGCGCGGTGGTCGGCGAGCCTGTTGCTGGAATGCATCATCATGATGCTGACCGCGCTGTTCTTCGCGCTGGCGATGACCAGCGCGGTGGCGAACGTACTCGCCTGTTTCGGGTTCTACGTGCTGGCGCGGATGATCGGCCTGTTGACCGGGATCGCCCAGACGACGCCCGACGAGGCGGTGCTTCTGCGCTTCGTCGGCTGGGTCATGGAATCGATATCGGTCGTGATTCCGCGCCTCGACCTGTTCGGCCAGACCGCCTGGCTGATCTATGGCGTCGGCGGTGAAGTCGGCTTTATGGTGATCGCCTTGCAGGGACTCGTCTATGTGCCGCTGGTCGTCGCCGCCGCGGTGTTCGACATTCAGCGCTGGCAGTTCTGATGCGGGCGATACCGGTCAAGGCGTTGGTCGCGGTGTTGCTCGCGCTGGGCCTGCAGGTGGCGTTCTGGTCGCAAACCCGGGACTTGAGGGCCGGCTGGGAGGGGGTGCCGCCGGTTCCGTCGCCCAAGGTGGCGCTCGCGCTGGCGCTCGGGGACCGGCAATTCCTCTATCGCGCCTCCGCCTTCGCGCTGCAGAACATGGGCGACGAAGGCGGCCGGGTCACGCCGCTCAGGGATTACGATTACCAGCGTCTCGGCCGCTGGTTCCGGTTGCTCGACGGCTTCGACGCCGAGTCCGAATATCTCCCGCTCCTCGTCGGCTATTATTTCAGCCAGAGCACCAACAGAGAGGACGTCCGTGTCGTCATCGGCTATCTCGCGGGCATCGCCACGCGCGACCCGGAGCGCAACTGGCGCTGGCTCATGCATGCCGTGTATCTGGCGCGGCATCGCGTCAAGGACATGCGGCTCGCCCTCGACCTCGCCTATCGGGCGGCGGCGCTCGACGCCCCGGGAATTCCCCTGTGGACGAAGCAGATGCCCGCGTTCGTGCTCGCCGACGTCGGCGAAAAGGAGGCCGCGCGCGATCTCCTCGAGGAGATACTCAAGAATCCGGACATCCCGCCCGAGGAGGTGAATTTCATGCGCGATTATATCGATCGCCAGTTACAATGACCCGGGGGCGGATGGTGTTTTATATAGTTAGGCGTATCGATCGCCGGGGAGCGGGTCGCGGCGACAGGGAAGCCGGATAGTCCGATGTTCATGGAACAAGTTTTCAACGTGGTGCAAGTCCTCGACCTGATCGGAGTGCTCCAGTGCGTGATCATCCTGGCGCTGGTTTTCCTGAAAGCCACGGACATTCGCAAGGCGATTCCCACCGCGGCCTTCTTCGCCGCTCTGGGCCTCGGTTTCGGCCTGCCGGCGGCGGCCGATCCGCAGCTCGCCCATTGGGACGCGGCGTCGGTCTGGATTGCGCAGGGGTGGATCCCGACGCTCAGCTATTTCATCATCCTGCAGATCGCGCACGGGGAACTGCCCGAGCGTCGCCATCTCTGGGTGCTCGTATTGCCCCTGTTCGGGCCGGTGGCGGTGTTCGCCTTCGTGGCGGGGGTCGACAGTTGTGGTGGAAGCCTTCTCTGCCCCGAAAGCGTGACCCTGCTGCGCGTGTTCGGGGTCGTGCCGGGGGCGGTCGTGCTGCTTCTGCTGTGGTCTAACCGCGGACTGTTCACTCGGGTCGGCGGCCAGCGCGAGAACCGGGACCGGTATTGGGTGGTGCTGACGTTCATCGTCTTCAACATCCTCAACCTCGGGATCGACATTCCGCGCGCGGCGGAGGTCTTCGAGCCGACGCAGGCGGCGTTCGCCCGAACCATCTTCGGCCTGACCTTCGTCTACCTGGTGACGACGCTGGTGTTTCGCATCGACCCCAAGCCGGTGGTGCTGCTGCCGGGAATGTTGATTCGCCGGTCGATCGAGCTGACGCCGGAAGAGCTCGCGCTGGCCGACAAGATCCGCAACCTGATGAGGCTCGACAAGCTCTATCAGGAACCGTCGTTCAGCCGCGGCGACCTCGCGCGCGAGCTCAACGTCTCGGAAAACGTTCTGTCGCGCGTCATCAACAGCGCGTTCACGAAAAGTTTCCGCAAGCTCCTGAACGACCACCGGGTCGAGGAAGCCAAGCTGCTGTTGCGCGATTCCGACATGCAGGTGACGCAAATCGCCTTCGACGCCGGCTTCAACAGCCTGGCCTCGTTCAACCGCGTGTTCAAGGAGATGACCGGCCAGACGCCGACCGCGTTCCGGGTGGCCGCGGCGGCCGCACCTGATCGCCAGGCGGCCAGTGGCGAGCCTGACCGCCAGACGGCCAGTGGCGAGTCCGACGGCTCGGAGCCCAGCGCCGCCGAGCGGTCGTGACACCCCATCCCTGCGGGACGCTGGGTTAGGGCGGTCCCGCCGCCCAGGGGCCGGGCCGGATGGGAATCAGTGCCCGCCTTATGCATGGAACGCCTCTGGCCGCGTGTCGCAGCGTCGACGACATATCCTCGGACCATGCCGCCGCGCCTGCAGGTGAACGCCGTAGCGCCCGTGAACGCGGTGACGATGCCGTTTGCCCGACGAGGGGTCGACCAGGCCCCGTGTAGGCCTTCAGAGCCAGTAGTCAACGGTGCGTGCCCACCGCGTAACGCCAGCACTGCACGGTGCCAAGATGAGGAGCCGCAGACGCAGCCCGAACAAGCGTGATGCGTCGGAATCGAGGACCGTGACGAGGGGCGTCAGGACGTGCGAAACCTCGCTCAAAACACCACTCGAAAAAAGTTCCTCAAATTGCAGTATGAGGAGCACGGGCCCAACAGAGGTGTATAAGTGCCGTCCTCAAAGGCATTCATACTTCGGCAAAAGTCATGGTTTACCCAGCCGAAAGGGAGATGTTTGTTATGGCTTTCCCAACACCAATCGGGTCGGCTCCCGGAGACCGGAACGGCGTCGAGGCCCAGCGCGGCTTCACGTTGATCGAGCTGGCCATTGTGCTCGTTATCATCGGCCTGATCATCGCCGGTGTGCTGAAGGGCCAGGAGCTGATAACCAGCGCCCGCATCAAGGGGACGATCACCGAGACCGCATCGTTCAGTGCTGCGGTGAGGACGTTCACCGACAAATATGCCGCCCTGCCGGGGGACTACGCCAACGCGAATACCAGAATCGGCGGCCCCACAGGGCTCACCCTCGTCGACGGCAATGGAAACGGCGTCGTCGAGGGCGACGGCGTCGGCGGCGCAGTTGGGGACGAAACGCTGCATTTTTGGGCTCACCTGGCGGCCTCGAACATGATCTCCGGCGTCAGTCCCGTCGGTGGCGCCACGTTCGGCGACGGCCTGCCTTCGGCGGCGATCGCCGGCGGTTATACGGTCCGAAACGAAGCAGCGGTCGGCAAAACGACCCACTGGATGACCCTCGGAAGCGCTGCCGTCACCCCGACCGGGGTGGTCGACAGCGAGCAGGCTGAGATCATCGATTCGAAGGCCGACGATGGGAGACCGGGTACCGGCAGCATCCGAACGGTGACCGATACGTGTACCGATGCTGCGCTTCCTCCTGTCCTTGCCACTTCTAACTGGTCCGCTACCCTCACCAGTGGATGTGTCGTGAAATTTGAGCTCTAGGTCGAGATAGGCCTGGTGCCTGACGGGAACCGCCCGCTGATCCGGGCGGCTCCCGTCCATTGGGCGCGTGCGGGCGCCAAAAGCGGTTGCCATCGGCACGCGCCAAGCATAACGTGCGGTCCGCATTCAAACAGAGGTGGGATGTGGGGGCTCAATGGGCACGCACCGCATTTCGTTCGGCCAAAGATCCCGGGCGGGATTCACCATCATAGAACTGGCGATCGTCATCGTGGTAATCAGCGTGCTCCTGATGCCGTTACTGAGAATCGCCGCCTCGTCGATCGGGGCCACCCGCACCCAGGAGACGGGGGCCGCGCTGGAGACCGCGCGGGACGCGCTGGTCGCCTTCGCCGCTTCGAACAATGGCTGCCTCCCCTTCGCCGCCGATTTCGAGGGCGGGTTGCCCGACACCGACGCCACCGGCGTCGTCACGTCCAGCTCTGTTGATACCGGGTTCGGTACGGCCGACAAGCATGGGGGCGACCTGCCATGGGCCGAGCTGGGGCTAACCAACAGCTTCCTCGACGGCGAAGAGTTGCGTGTCCAGTATTACGTTGCCAGCCCCTATACCGACGATGACGCCGATTCATCGAACGGCATTAAATGCAACGCCGGCTTTCGCGGCTTCGAGTGGAACTCCTCTGTGACCTACAACGGTTCCACTCCGAGCCCGCTTTACGTGTACAACACCGATGTGAACAACGACCGCCAGCTCTACAGGTTCACCGACACATTGCCAGGGGGCATGCCCCCGGACACGTTCGGCGAGGACACCGTC
>JACZUY010000208.1 GCA_022572945.1 Pseudomonadota bacterium | reverse complement strand
CTGGCGCGGCACGGCGACGTGCTGCTGCGCCAGTCGCGGGCGTTCGCGCCGATCTTCCTCCGCGCCCAGGGCAAGAGGCGATGAGCGACGACGCGCACGACCTCAGGCTCATCGAGGCGCTGTTGTTCGCCGCCACCGAGCCGCTCGACGAGGAAACGCTGGCATCGCACCTGCCACCCGGCGCCGACGCCGCCGGCCTCCTGGCCCGGCTCGGCGAGGAATTCGCCGGGCGCGGCGTCAACCTGGTCCGCGTCGGCGGTCGTTGGGCGTTTCGTACCGCCGAGGACCTGGCCCCGCACATGCGGCGCGACGTCGAGGTCGGTCGCCGGCTGTCGCGGGCGGCGATCGAAATGCTCGCGATCATCGCCTACCACCAGCCGGTGACGCGCGCCGAGATCGAGGAGATCCGCGGCGTCGCCACCAGCCGGGGCACGCTCGACATCCTGCTCGAGGCGGGATGGATCAAGCCCCGGGGGAGGCGGCGCACGCCGGGCCGGCCGGCGACCTGGGTCACTACCGACGCGTTCCTCGAGCATTTCGGGCTCGAATCGCGCGACGACCTGCCCGGCGTCGCCGAGCTGCGCGCCTCGGGCCTCCTCGATACCGGGCCGGGCGCGTACCTCGGCGACCTCGCCACGTCCGAAGGCGAGGAGACCGCCTCCGCGGCCGCCGGAACCGACCCGGACGACGGTGAGGCCGGGCCCGCGGCCTGAGACGCCGGGTCGCGCAAGCGTCGATTGTTTCCACGGAATACCATCGGTCATCAAGAATGACCGATAGGCGTTCAGTCGGCACGCAGCCCAAATCTTTCATCGACCAAAACCTGGCCGCATTGGCGGCGGCGGCCAAATTATTGCGATCAAGGCTGGCGCGCTTGCCAGCGGTCATTATGAGTGGGTGATAATGACCGCTGGCATCAATCCTGCGTGGCGCCCTGAATTTCCGCGCCGGCATGCGGAACGGAGGCGTCGCAAATTCACTTGCGCATCGCCGATCGAACCCGTACGCTGCCTCGGTAAACGCGAATGAGTTTCATTCGCAATCGTTCGTGAGGGAGAACGCACTGGTATCGGCCGGCGTCGGGTGCAAGACGGCGTTCGATGCAAACCGTTTGCAGCCGGCCGTGGTGCTCGCCATAAGCCGGGCCCGACTGGGTTCAGCGCCGCCCACCCAACCATCGTGAGAGGAGAGCCGTGAACCTTGCCGCGCCCGCGATTCGACCACGCCGGTTACGGGGCCTGTTGGCCCGCTTCCGGCTCGACGGGTGGAGTCTGGCGGCGCTTATCATCGCGGCGCTGGTCGCGGCGCCGGTGGTCGTGGTCGCGAGCAGCGTGTTCGCGCCCACGGGCGAGGTCTGGCGCCATCTCGCCGAGACGGTGCTGGGAGACTACGTCCTCAACTCGCTTTTCCTGATGATCGGCGTCGGCGCGGGCGCCGCGGTCATCGGTGTCGCCGCCGCCTGGCTCGTCACCATGTGCCGGTTCCCCGGCCGCGCCGTGTTCGAGTGGGCGTTGCTGCTGCCGCTCGCGGTGCCGGCCTACGCCATCGCCTTCACCTACGGCAGTCTGTTCGAGTACGCCGGGCCGGTGCAGTCGGGTTTGCGCGAGCTGTTCGGCTGGGGGCGGGGGGATTACTGGTTCCCCGAGGTGCGGTCGCTCGGCGGCGCCGTCGTGGTGATGACCGTGGTGCTCTACCCTTACGTCTATCTTCTGGCGCGCGCCGCGTTCCTCGAACAATCGGTGTGTGTGATCGAGATCAGCCGCACGCTCGGGCGCGGGCCGTGGCGCAGCTTCTTCGAGGTCGCGCTGCCGCTTGCGCGGCCGGCGATCGTCGGCGGGGTCGCGCTGGCGCTGATGGAGGCGTTGAGCGACTTCGGAGCGGTCCAGCACCTCGCCGTGCCGACGTTCACCACGGGCATCTTCCGCACCTGGTTCGGCCTCGGCGACCCGATCGCGGCGGCGCAGCTTTCGGCGCTTCTGATGGTCTTCGTGCTCGCGCTCATCGTCGCCGAGCGTTGCTCGCGCGGGCGCAAGCGGTTCCACCACACCTCGCGCCGCTACCGCGCGCTGCCGCGCATTCAGTTGCGCGGCGGGCGCGCGGCGGGCGCGGTCCTCGCGTGCCTCGCGCCGATCTTCCTGGGCTTTCTCCTGCCCGGCGGACAGCTCGTCGCGTGGACCGTGGAGACGGCGGCGAGCGTCGTCGACGCCGATTTCCTGCGCCTCGCGGCGAACAGCGTCCTGCTCGGCGCCACGGCGGCGGTGCTCGCGGTCGCCGTCGCCCTGGTGCTCGCCTACGGCCAGCGGCTGCGGCCGGGCCCGGTGGTCAGCACCGCGGCGCGCATCGCCAGCATGGGCTACGCGGTGCCCGGCGCGGTGATCGCGGTCGGCGTGCTGCTGCCGTTCGCCTGGCTCGACAACCAGATCGACGCGCTCGTCCGCGCGACCTTCGGGGTCTCGACCGGGCTCATCCTCAGCGGCACGCTGGTGGCGCTGATGTTCGGCTATCTCGTGCGCTTCCTCGCGGTTTCGTTCAACACCGTCGAGGCGAGCCTCGCCAAGGTGACGCCGACCATGGACGGCGCCGCGCGCACGCTCGGCTACGGGCCCGGTGCGACGCTCGCCAAGGTGCACGTTCCGATCATCTCGGGTAGCCTGATGACCGCCGCGCTGCTGGTTTTCGTCGACGTGATGAAAGAGCTGCCGGCGACGATGATCATGCGGCCGTTCAACTTCAACACCCTGGCGGTGCGCGCCTTCGAGCTCGCGGCGGACGAGCAGCTCGCCGAATCGGCGCCCGCGGCGCTCGCGATCGTCGCCGCCGGGATCGTGCCGGTGATCCTGCTGACGCTCGCGATCGCCCGCTCGCGCCCCGGCCACAGGTCGGATTGAGGCCGCCGCCATGGACGCCCTGCTGCTCGAAAAGGTGAGCCACGCTTTCGACGGCTTCACCGCGGTCGACGGCATCGACCTGCGCGTCGGCCCGGGCGAGCTGGTGTGCCTGCTGGGGCCGTCGGGATGCGGCAAGACGACCGTGCTGCGCGTCGCCGCCGGGCTCGAGGAGCTGCAGCGGGGCCGCGTCCTCATCGCCGGCCGCGAGATGGCGCGCCCGGGCCTGTCGGTTCCGCCCGAGGCGCGGGGCGTGGGCCTCGTGTTCCAGGACTACGCGCTATTCCCGCATCTCACCGTCGCCGAGAACGTCGCCTTCGGCCTCAACCGCGAGCGCCAGCCCGCGCGCCGGGCGGTCGCCCTGGAGGCGCTCGCGCGGATCGGCATGACGGACTTCGCGGAGCGCTATCCGCACACGCTCTCGGGCGGCGAGCAGCAACGCGTGGCGCTGGCGCGGGCGCTGGCGCCGAAACCGCGGCTGCTGTTGCTCGACGAGCCGTTCTCGGGGCTCGACATCCGCCTGCGCGACCGCGTGCGCGACGAAACCCTGCGCGTCCTGCGCGCCGCCGAAGTCTCGACGCTGATCGTCACCCACGATCCGGAAGAGGCGATGTACATGGCCGACCGGATCGCGGTGATGCGCGCCGGGAAAATCCTCCAGGAAGGGCCGCCGGCCGAGCTTTACAGCGCCCCGCGGTCGGCGTTCATCACCAGGTTCCTGAGCGACGTCAACAGCGTGCACGGGACCGTCGAAGACGGCGTCGTACCCTCCGTGTTCGGCCCCATCGCGGCGGCCGGGCTCGCCGACGGCGCGCGCGTCGACGTGCTGATCCGGCCCGAGGCGCTGCGCATCGGCGGGAGCGACGGCGCGCCGGCCGAGGTGGTGGCGGTTCACCCGCTCGGCCACTCGAACATCGTCGTGCTGCGCCTCGAGGACG
>JACZUY010000039.1 GCA_022572945.1 Pseudomonadota bacterium | reverse complement strand
CGAGGTCGATCGCGGTGTCGGCGATGCGCTCTTCAAGCTTTGCCTTGCGCGCCATGTCTGCCGCCATGATAGGCGAGCCGCTGGCGGCTGTCAGCCCGGCCGGGCCGATGAAGATACCTTCTTCGGCCCGGCGGGCCGAGCGCGCCAGCTCTAGATCGCAATAATTGGGCGCCGCGCCCCCTGGCGCGAAAGCCAAGGGGCCGGATGGCCCCGCCCGGCGCCTGAGGGAACATTAGGCTGAGCCCATTGATGGGCTCGCCGGTATCAGTTGGAAATTTGGAGTGGCTTGAAAGCACGAAGCGCAACCGTGTGTCGGCCCATCGTCCGAAAGCGGTCATCGTTCTGGTGCGGCCATGGGGTCCGAGATGAGCCGCTGGGAGAAATTGGAATCAGATGGCTGCCGGGGGAACGCCGTTCCCTTGGCGGTCGAATCGAAGTACGTTTTCCGCAAACTTCAAGCTTATCTGGGAAATGTCGGATTAGGGTCCGGACGCGAGATGTCGCACGTCGGGACCGATCCAAGGATGGCGACAAATGACAACGGCGCGCACCGAGCCGGTTTGGGAGCCGCTCAAGGGTTATCGCGAACTCGGAGACGAGGAGATGCTCTCGCGGGCTCGTGAGTTTCGCGATCTGATGAAACGGCGCCGAACCGTGCGGGAATACCGCGACCGGCAGGTGCCTGCGGATGTGATCGAGGCCTGTCTCGCGACCGCGACGACGGCGCCGTCGGGCGCGAATCTTCAACCCTGGCACTTCGTCGTGATCACGGACGCAGGCAAGAAAAAGCGTATCCGCGTGGCCGCCGAGGCCGAGGAGCGAGAATTCTATCGCCGCCGCGCGCCCCAAGAGTGGCTCGACGCGCTGGCGCCGCTCGGCACCGACGAGCACAAGCCGTTCCTCAAGCACGCCACCCTGATCGCCATATTCGCCCAGCGCACCGGACGGCTCGGGGACGGGCGCAAGGTGAAGCACTACTACGTCCAAGAATCGGTCGGCATCGCCACCGGCTTCCTGATCGTCGCGCTGCACACGGCGGGACTGGCGACTCTTACTCACACGCCAAGCCCGATGGCGTTCCTGAACGATATCTGCGGGCGGCCTGAGAACGAAAAGCCTTATATCTTGTTGGTTTGCGGATACCCGGCCGAGAACTGCGTCGTCCCGCAATCGGGTGGTGTGCGCCGGCCGCTCGTCGAGGCCGTCACCTGGCTGTAGGCGCGACAACATGGAATGCACGCCGAGGGGGATGCCAAGGATGCGTCCGCGCGCATGAGGCGCGAATACCCCTCGACATCAGCCGCGAGGCCGCGACGACAAACGCGGGACAAAGCTCAAGGTTCATCGATGGCGTCCGCCTTTACCCTCGGTCATCAAGATGACCGATGGACGTTCAATCGGCACGCAGCCTCGCCGTAAGCATAAGCGGCGGCGCCCAATTATTGCGATCAAAACTGGCGCGCTTGCCAGCGGTCATTATGAGTCAGTCATAATGACCGCTGGTATTATCCCCCACGGCGGCCGTTCATAGCGCAACCGCCACCCCGCCGCCACCCCCGATGGCGTCGTCAGTCCTTGCGCAGGATGCCGGAGAACCCGACCGCGGCGAGGATCGAGAACAGCCAGCCGAGGCCCGTGTACAACCACTGCAATCTGCCCAACTTGGCTCCCAAGTGGCTTGTAGGATCGGGCTCCCAGTAGATCTGCTGGCTCAGGTCGAGGAATGGGAGAAGCATATCGAGCGCGTACCTGGTGGGTACGAGTTCGGGATATCCGGTAGGCGTGGACCCGCAATAAGGGGAGACTTTCGTCGCGCAGACAGCGCCGGAGAAGTCAATTCCATGGAGGTACGCCCAACCAATTACCCACAACCCAATTAGCCAGAGCACCGCCCGCCACGGGCGATATCCATAGCCGATGGTAACATCGAGAAAGAGGCTCCACGGTAACCGCCATAAGGGAAAGCGCGCGCGCAGAGCTTGCTGTTTTGCGATTGCCACCCGCCGTGCTTCGTGCTCCAGCCCCATGCGCCGCAACACCTTCGCGAGCTGCTCGTACGGTTGGGTGCTGAATTCGTCACGCGACTGGCGAGCTATCCATTTAAGCCTTTGCTCGGCGCTGCGCGGGGCCTTTCCCGCCAAGTGGTTGTAGGTGAAGCCGTCGAGGGCCAGTTCGCCCGGTTCCGGCCAACTGTTTGCATCGTCGGCAAGCTCGCCTACAGCCGCGCTCCTGAGACTCACACGACCAGCAATCCTTTCTGAGAAATCGTGAAGGTGTAATGCCCCGGCCACTTGCGCGCCCCCGAGGTCAAGAGCATCGCCCTCCGGGTCGTGAAACTTGCCATTCGTGCACTCGATGTCGCCGCCGACCTCGGCACCGAGAAGGCGCACCGCGCCTTCCGCCACAAAGCCGTTCCGCAGAAAAATGGTGCCGCGGACACGTGCACGATTAGCAACGAGCGCATCGCCGTGCGGGTTTTCGAATTTTCCGCGAGCGCACGCTAGGTCGCCGCCAACCACGGCACCGGGGAGCCGCACCACGCCCTTCGCCACAAAGCCGTTCCGCAGAAGAACGTCGCCGCGGATACGCGCACCATCGGCCGAGAGAGCGTTGCCGCCTGGGTTATCGAACTTGGCACCATTGCAATCTAGGTTGCCACCGACCTCGGCGCCAAGGAGCCGCACTACACCTTTTGCCACAACGTTTCGCAGAAGAAACTCGCCGCCGATGCGCGCGCCATCGGCCCGAAGCGCATTTCCGCCGGCGTTTTCGAACCTTCCACCTTCGCACCCCAAGATGCCACCGACCTCGGCCCTGAGAAGCCGCACTACACCTTTTGCCACAACGTTTCGCAGAAAAACGTTGCCGCGAACACGTGCGACATCGAAAGAGAGCGCGTCGCCGTCGGAGTTCTTGAACGTTCCGCCAGTGCACTCCAAGTTCCCACCAACCTCGGAGCCCACGAGCCGCACCTCACCTTCCGCTGCAAAGCGGTCCCGCAGAAAAACGCTCCCTTGTACACGCGCGCCATCGGCCCAAAGGGCGGTGCGGCCAGGGTTTTCGAACCTTCCGCCATTGCAAACTAACTCACCACCGACTTCGGCGCTGTCGAGCCGCACTTCACCCTCGGCGTGGAACTTTTCATTAAGGAAGACAGTTCCGCGGACGCGCATCCGTTCCGCGTTGAGAGCTATACCTTTCGGATTCTCGAACCGGCTGCCGGTACAGTTAAACTCGCCGCCGATCTCTGCGCCCAAAAGGCGTACTCCGCCCTTGGCGTGGAACCCATTGCGGAAGAAGAGACTGCCCTCGACGTGGAGCCCCTCGGCCAAAATCTCACCAGTCACCGTCCCGTCGACTAAGTGCACTGCGCGGGCACGCGCATGGCGGAGGTTAATCCCTTTCTCCACCACACAGTTCACCAAAACCAATGGGTGAGGAAGATCGGCGTGATTGAGGTCGAGCGTCCCTTCGATATTCGCGCCTCCAAGCTGTACGCCCTTGTGATGGACGTGCTCGGTCGCCGCAGGGTCGGCGGCAAGCCACGCCAGAACCTCGGCGCGCAGCGTCGGTTTCTCGTCTTCGCCAGCGAAATCGGCAACCTCGCCGGACGCGGCCTTGCGGACGAGCATCTCCTCCGGCGCTGTCAGGTCGGGGAATCGCGCCTTTGCGCGCTCCAGGAGGTCTTCAGCCGGGTCCGTCATTCGCCGCCCTTTCTGGTCCATCCGATCACGCTATCGGTGCGGGAATGACTGTCAAGGTCATACGTTGAATCAGGACTCGCGTTGCACAATCCGCTGAATCAGGACTCGCGTTGCACAATCCGCCAAAGAAGCCAACGGCTCACAGCGCGGCGAGGCCGCGGGCGAGGTCTTCCTTGAGGTCCTCGATGTCCTCGAGGCCGGCCGAAAGCCGCAGCATGCCGTCGCCGATGCCGGCGGCGGCGCGCTCCTCGGGCTTGAAGCGCTGGTGCGTCGTCGTCGTCGGGTGGGTAATCAGGCTCTTGGCGTCGCCCAGGTTGTTCGAGATGTCGATCAGCTCGAGCGCGCGCAGGAAGCGGAACGCCGCCTCCTGGCCGCCGGGCAGGTCGAAGGCGACGATGGTGCCGCCGTGGGTCATCTGGCGGGCGGCGAGGTCGTGCTGGGGGTGGCTCGCGAGGTTCGGGTGGAGCACGCGCCGCACCGCGTCCTGGTCCTCGAGGAAGCGGGCGAGCGCGAGCGCGTTGTCGCACATCCGCGCGAGCCTGACCTCGAGCGTCTCGAGCCCCTTGAGCATCACCCAGGCGTTGAACGGGCTCATCGACGGCCCGGTGTGGCGCATGAAGGGCATGAGCTCGTCGGTGTAGAACGCCTGCGGCCCGAGGATCGCGCCGCCGAGGCAACGCCCCTGCCCGTCGATATGCTTGGTCGTCGAGTACACGGTGATGTCGGCGCCGAGGTCGAGCGAGCGCTGGAGAAGCGGCGTCGCGAAGACGTTGTCGAGGACCACGCGGGCGCCGGCCGAATGGGCGATCTCGGCGACCGCGGCGACGTCGATCAGCTCGGTCGTCGGGTTGGCCGGGGTCTCGAAGAAGACGCATTTGGTGCCGGGCCGCACCGCCGCGCGCCACTGGTCGAGGTCGGGCCCGTCGACGAACGTCGTCTCGATGCCGTAGCGCGGCAAAATTTCGGCGATGATGTACTGGCACGAGCCGAACAGCACCCTGGACGAGACCATGTGATCGCCGGCCCTGAGCTGGCAGATCAGCGCGGTGAACACCGCCGCCATGCCGGTCGCGGTGGCGAAGCAGGTCTCGGCGTCTTCGAGCAGCGCCATCCGGCGCTCGAACATGGCGACCGTGGGATTGCCGTAGCGCGAGTAGATGAACCCGTCGTCCTCGCCCTTGAAGCGCGCCGCGGCGATTTCGGGCGAATCGTAGGCGAAGCCCGAGGCCAGGAACATCGCTTCCGAGGTCTCGCCGAACTGCGAGCGCCGCGTGCCGCCGCGCACCAGCCGGGTCTGCCTTCGCCAGCCTTCCTCGCGTGCCTCGATGTCGTCGGTCATCTGTGCCTCCCATTCCCGCCGGTTCCCGGGCGAACAAAAAATCGCCGCAGCCAAGCTGGGGCGATTCGCCCTCGCTTTAGCCGCATTTCTATAGCGCCCGCAATCTGAAGCTCAAATCGGCGCTTAGAGGTTGCACACTCTCACGGCGCGGCGCAGGCTGTCAAGCCGCCCGGGCGCGGCTTGACCCGCCGTTCGCGGTCTCGCTAAACACGCGTCGTTAACGATCCTCTGCGATCATCGGCTCGCGGCGCCTCGGAAGGACGGTCATTTCGGATCATGGCGAACGGCGCGAGACAATCATCGGGCCCCGGCGGTCTGGCGGCGACGACGTTCTTCTCGAAGACCTACGACGAGGCGAACGCGCTGCTGATCGAAGCGCGCGCCTATATTGCAACCGCCCGGACCAAGCCACGCGAGCGGCCGGCCATGGCCCTGCTGCACAGCGTGGAAACCATGCGCCTCACCGCCCGGCTCGGCCAGATCATGGCGTGGCTCTTCGTCCAGCGCGCGATGCACGCGGGCGAGCTGACCCTCGAGGAGGTTCGCGGCGCCGCGCACCGGCTGGCCGGGCACGAGGTGTGCCTCGACGCCGGCGGCGAGGACGCCGTCTTCCTGGCGCCGTCGCTGCGCGACCTTCTTGCGCGCAGCCGCAAGCTCTACCGGCGCGTCTCCCGCCTCGACGAGATGATCGCCCGCGACTAGCCCACCCGGCCCCGCCGCCGCGCGCGGCGCGCGCCAAATTCTCGCCACAATGCTGCGATAGCGTCGGCTCTGACGGGGATCACGATTCCTGGCGCAATCCACAGGATGTGGTATTCTCGAATTTCGCCATTACAATATGCGGCGCTATTTCGGTTTGCGGTGTGAGTGCGACGATGGCCGGCCATTCGCAATGGAAGAACATCATGTACCGCAAGGGCGCCCAGGACGCCCTGCGGTCCAAGCTGTTCACCAAGCTCATTCGCGAGATCACGGTCGCCGCCCGCGCCGGCCTCGCCGACCCCGACATGAACCCGCAGCTGCGGCTCGCGGTGCAGGCGGCGAAGGCCGCCAACATGGCCAAGGACACGATCGAGCGCGCCATCAAGCGCGGCAGCGGCCCGGGCGAGGGCGCGCGCTACGAGGAGATCCGCTACGAGGGGTTCGCGCCCGGCGGGGTCGCGGTGATCGTCGAGGCGCTGACCGACAACCGCAATCGCACCGCCGCCGAAATGCGCTCGGCGTTCAACAAGGGTGGCGGCGCGCTCGCCGAGACCGGCAGCGTCGCTCACCTTTTCGACCGCGTCGGCACGATCTCGTTTGCGCCCGGGGCGGCGACCGCCGAGGCGATATTCGAGGCCGCGCTCGAGGCCGGCGCCGACGACTGCGATTCGGGCCCCCACGGGCACGAGATCACCTGTGCGCCCGACCGGCTCGGCGCGGTTCGCGACGCGCTCGAGGCGGGCGTCGGCGCGTGCCAGGCCGCGCAGCTGGCGTGGCGCCCGCTGAGCACGGTGGCGGTCGACGCCGATGACGCGGCGTCGCTGTTCAAGCTGCTCGACATGCTGGAAGACAGCGACGACGTTCGCTCGGTGTCGGCCAACTACGACGTCTCGGACGACGTGATCGCAAGCCTCGGCGCCTGAAGGAGCGGAACATGCGGTTTATTGGTATCGATCCCGGGTTGCGCGTGACCGGCTGGGGCGTCATCGACGCCGACGGCAACCGGCTGCGTCACGTCGCCCACGGCGCCGTGCGCACCGACGGCGGAGAGTCTCTCGCGCTGCGGCTCCGGCAGATTCACGAGGGCCTGAGCGCGGCGATCGAGCGCCACCGCCCCGCCGCGGCGGCGGTCGAGGAGACCTTCGTCAACAAGAACGCGGCCTCGACGCTGCGCCTCGGCCAGGCGCGGGGCGTCGCGTTGCTGGCGCCGGCGCTCGCCGGGCTCGCCGTCAGCGAGTACGCCGCCAACCTGGTGAAGAAGTCGGTGGTCGGCACCGGCCACGCCGACAAGCGGCAGGTCGCCGAGATGGTGCGGCGCCTGCTTCCCGGCTGCGTGCCCGATTCGAGCGACGCCGCCGACGCCCTCGCGGTGGCGATCTGTCACGCGCACCACTCCGCGACCCAGCGGCGTTGGGCCGCGGCGGAGCCGATGCAGTGATCGCCAGGCTGTGGGGCCGGCTCGACTCGGTCGGCGACGATTCGGTGGTCGTCGACGTCAACGGCGTCGGCTATCTCGCCTTCTGCTCGGCCCGCACGCTGCGCGCGCTGCCGGCGCCCGGCGCGGCGGCCGAGCTCTACGTCGAGACCCATGTGCGCGAGGACCACATCCACCTCTACGGCTTCGTCGACGAGGCCGAGCGCGACTGGTTCCGGCTCCTGCAGACCGTGCAAGGCGTCGGCGCGCGCGTCGCGCTGGCGATTCTCGGCGTCATCGGACCGGGCGAGATGGGGCAGGCGATCGCCGCGCAGGACAAGGCCGCGTTGAGCCAGGCCAACGGGGTCGGGAGCAAGCTCGCCGGCCGCATCGTCAGCGAGCTTCGCGACGCCGTCGGCGGCCTCGAGCTGGGTCCAGCGGGGGCCATCGCCGCGGTCGAGGGCGACACCGCCGACGCCGTCTCGGCGCTGGTCAACCTCGGCTACCGGCGCGGCGAGGCGGTCACCGCGGTCACCTCGGCGGCGCGCCAGCTCGGCGACGGCGCCCGGGTCGAGGCGCTCATCCGCTCCGGCTTGCGGGAGCTCGCGCAATGACCGACGGCGACGTGCTCATGCCCGACTTCGGCGTCGACGACTCGGCCGAGGCGGGGCTCCGTCCGCAGACGCTCGACGATTTTGTCGGCCAGCGGCAGGTGTGCGAAAACCTGCGCGTCTTCATCGACGCCGCGCGCGGCCGCCGCGAGGCGCTCGACCACGTGCTGTTCCACGGACCGCCGGGGCTGGGCAAGACGACGCTGGCGCAGATCATCGCCCGCGAGCTCGGGGTCGGCATCCGCATCACGGCGGGCCCGGTGATCGTCCGGCCCGGCGACCTCGCCGCGCTGCTCACCAACCTCGAGGAGCGCGACGTCCTGTTCATCGACGAGATCCACCGCCTCAACCCGGTGGTCGAGGAGGTCCTCTACCCGGCGATGGAGGACTTCCAGCTCGACCTCATCATCGGCGAGGGGCCGGCGGCGCGCTCGGTGCGGCTGGATCTGCCGCCGTTCACGCTGATCGGCGCGACCGCGCGCTCGGGGCTGGTGACGACGCCGCTGCGCGAGCGCTTCGGCATTCCCGCGCGCCTCGGCTTCTACGAGCCCGACGAGCTCGAAGCGATCATCAACCGCGGCGCCCGGGTGCTCGGCATGGTGCTGACCGCCGACGGGGCGCACGAGATCGCCCGGCGCGCGCGCGGCACGCCGCGGGTCGCGTTACGCCTGCTGCGGCGGGTGCGCGACTTCGCCGCGGTCGCCGGCGACGACCCGGTCGACGCCAAGGCCGCCGACGCGGCGCTCAACCGTCTCGAGGTCGACCGGCGCGGGCTCGACGCCATGGACCGCCGCTACCTCATGTACCTCGCCGAGCACTTCGGCGGCGGCCCGGTCGGCGTCGAGACCGTGGCCGCCGCGCTGTCCGAGCAGCGCGATGCGCTCGAGGAGGTGATCGAGCCCTATCTCATTCAGCAGGGATTCCTAAAGCGCACGCCGCGCGGCCGGGCGCTGACGCCGGCGACGTACCGCCATCTCGGCCTGGCGTTGCCGCAAGCCGTGGCCGACCAGCTCGACCTGCTCGCCGCCGAGGAAGAGGCCCCCGAATGACGAACCTCTCGGGCCGCATCGAGGACGGCGTCCACCATTTGCCGCTGCGCGTCTATTACGAGGACACCGACGCCGCGGGGCTGGTCTACTACGCCAACTACCTCAAGTACGCCGAGCGCGCGCGGACCGAGATGATCCGCCTGCTGGGCTTGAGCGATATCGGCGGCGGCGCCGCCTTCGCCGTGCGCCGCTGCACGGTCGACTACCTGCGCCCGGCGCGTCTCGACGACGAAATCGAGGTCTGCACCCGGGTGCGCGCGGTGCGGGGCGCGAGCGCCGATCTCGAACAGGTCGTCCGCGGCCGCGGCGGCGACCTCGTGCGGCTCGACGTGCGTGTCGCCGTGGTCACGCCGGCGGGGCGGCCGACGCGGTTGCCGCGCGAGCTGCGCGCCGCCCTCGAACTCTTCGTGCAATCGCAGACGAGAGCGTAGACGATGGAAGAACAAGCGATCGAAGCCCTCGCCCTGCCGGGCTCCGTGGCGGCGGACCACCTTTCGGTGTGGAATCTTCTCGTCGACGCCGACCCCGTGGTCAAGGTCGTCATCTTCATCCTCGTGGTGGCGTCGTTCTGGTGTTGGGCGATCATCTTCGACAAGGTGATTCGCTTCCGCCGTCTGCTCAGACTCGCCGAGCGCTTCGAGGAGGCGTTCTGGTCGGGCGGCTCGATCGAGGAGCTTTACGACCGCGTCGGCCAGCGGCCCGATCACCCGATGGCGGCGATCTTCGCCGCGGCGATGGCCGAGTGGCGGCGCTCGCTGGCGACCGGCGTCGCCGGGCGCGGGAAGGGGCTGACCGTGGGCCTGCAACAGCGCATCGGCCAGGCGATGCAGCTCGCGCTCGCCCGCGAGGTCGACCGCCTCGAACGCTACATGGGGTTCCTCGCCACGGTCGGCTCGACCGCGCCGTTCATCGGCCTGTTCGGAACCGTGTGGGGCATCATGAACAGCTTCCAGTCGATCGCGGCGAGCAAGAACACGTCGCTCGCCGTGGTCGCGCCCGGCATCGCCGAGGCGCTGTTCGCCACCGCGCTCGGCCTGGTGGCGGCGATTCCGGCGGTCATCGGCTACAACAAGCTGTCGGCCGATCTCGACCGTTACGAGGGCCGCCTCGAGGCGTTCTCGGCCGAGTTCTCGTCGATTCTGTCACGCCAACTCGAAGCGGGAGAAGACTGATGGCGATGGTCGTGGCCTTTGGCGCGGTCCGCGCGCGCCGGCGCGAACGGCGGTTGATGAGCGAGATCAACGTGACGCCGTTCGTCGACGTCATGCTGGTGCTGCTGGTGGTGTTTATGATCACCGCGCCGCTCCTGACCGTGGGCGTTCCCGTGGACCTGCCCGAATCCACCGCGCCCGAGATCACCGGCGCCGACGAGCCGCTGGCGGTGACGATCGATTCGCGGGGCGTGGTGTATCTGCAGGACACCGAGATCACGCTCGAGGAGCTGGCGCCGCGTCTGATCGCGGTCACCGAGCGCAACGCCGACGCGCGCATCTTCGTGCGCGGCGACAGGGCGGTCGACTACGGCAAGGTGATGGCGGTGATGGGGGCGATCAACGAGGCTGGGTTCACCAACATTGCTCTCGTCACCATACTGCCCGGGATCGAAAAGAGGTAGGCGGTGACGCGCGGCGCGGCATTTTCGGCGATCATCCACGTGAGCGTGGCGCTGCTCGTGTACTTCGGGGCGCCTTCGCTGTTCTCGCCCGTGGCGCCGATCGAGACGACGATACCGGTCGCCGTGTACACGATCAGAGAGTTGACCAACCTGCCGTCGCCCGAGCCCGAGGCGGCGGTCGAGCCGGAGGCGGCCGAACCGGAGCAGGCCGAGATCACGATTCCGCCTGCCCCCGAGCCGATCGAGGCGGTCGCGTTGCCGCCGGAGCCGCGGCCACCGCCGGTGCTGGCGGCGGCGCCGCCGCCACCACCGCCGCCGACGTACAAGCCGGAGCCGTCGCAGACGCCGCCCCCGCCGCCGCCCAAGCCGTTGAAATTGATCAAGGCGGCGAAGGCGGCGCCGAAACCGGACCCGAAGCCCGCGCCGCCGCCCAAACCCGACCGCTTCGCCTCGTTGCTGAAATCGGTCGAGGCGAGCGTGCAAAAGCCGCGGACGGCCGCCGAGGCAAAGCCGCCGAGCCCAGCCCGGCGGAGTCCCCGCCGGTGACCACGCCGCTCGCGCCGGTGGCGTCGACGCGCGACGCGCCGCTGTCGTTGAGCGTGCTCGACGCCATTCGCCGTCAGGTCGAAGAGAACTGGAGCCTGCCTGCCGGCGCCCGCGAGGCGCACGATCTGTTGGTCGAGATTCACATCCTGCTGCTTTCCGACGGCACGGTCCGGGTCGCCGAGATCGTTGACACGGCGCGGCTCGACCAGCCGGGCGAAGAATTTTTCCGCAGCATGGCCGAAAGTGCGGTGCGCGCGGTCCGACGGTCGAGCCCGTTTCGCGACCTGCCGCCGGAAAAGTACGAACAGTGGCGGGAAATCACTTTCCGGTTCAGGCCGCCGGTATGAACCGCTATCAATACGGCGGTCCGTCGGGTCAGGCCAATCAGACGATGGAGAAGCGATGAGCGCGTACAGACGACACACCGGATCGTTCCGGTCGGCGATCCTTGCGCTGGCTCTGTTGGCGGCGAGCGGGTCGTCGGCGCGGGCCGAGCTCACGATCGACATCACGCGCGGCAATATCGAGCCGATGCCGATCGCCATCACCCGGCTCGTCGGCGAAGGCGACGAGGGCCGGCTCGGGCAGGAGATCGCCCGGGTGGTCTCGGCCGACCTCCAACGCTCGGGCCTGTTCCGCCCGATCGATCAGCGCGCCTTCATCCAGAAGCCCGAGGCGATGAAGGTGCGGCCGCGCTTCGGCGACTGGCGGCAGATCAACGCCCAGGCGCTTGTCAACGGCTTGATCGAGCGCGAGGCCGACGGTCGCGTCAAGGTGACCTTCCGGCTGTGGGACGTGTTCGCCGAGCGCCAGCTGACCGGCTTCATCTATCGTTCGGTGCGGACGAGCTGGCGGCGAATCGCCCACAAGATCGCCGACGACATCTACAAGCGGATTACCGGCGAATTGGGTTACTTCGACACCCGTATCGTCTACATCGCCGAGAGCGGGCCGGCCGACCGGCGGGTCAAGAGGCTGGCGATCATGGACCAGGACGGCGCCAACCACGCGTTTCTCACCAACGGCCGGGATCTGGTGCTGACGCCGCGGTTCTCGCCGACGGCGCAGGAAATCACGTACCTCTCGTACTTCCACGACCAGCCGCGGGTCTATATCCTCAACATCGACACGGGTCAGCAGGAGGTGGTCGGCGACTTTCCGAACATGACCTTCGCGCCGCGGTTCTCGCCCGACGGCAATCGGGTCATCATGAGCCTCGCCACCGACGGCAACTCGGACCTTTACACGATGGATTTGCGCACGCGCGAGTTCCGGCGACTGACCGAGAACCCCGCGATCGACACCTCGCCGTCGTATTCGCCCGACGGTGGCCAAATCGCGTTCAACTCGGACCGCGGGGGTTCGCAACAAATTTATGTGATGGATGCCGACAGCAAGAAGGTGCGGCGCATCAGTTTCGGCGCCGGCCGCTACGCCACGCCGGTGTGGTCGCCGAGGGGCGATCTGATCGCCTTCACCAAGATGCACAAGGGCCAGTTCTACATCGGCGTGATGGATCCCGACGGCAAGCGCGAACGGCTCCTGACCTCGGGATTCCTGGTCGAAGGCCCCACCTGGGCGCCCAACGGGCGGGTGCTTCTGTTCTTCCGGCAGAGCCCGGGCGTGGGCTCGGAAGAGGGCGAAACGAGGCTCTACTCAATCGACCTGACAGGCTACAACGAAAGGCTTATGGTGACCCCGATCGACGCTTCCGATCCGGCTTGGTCCCCCTTGATTCCGTAAGATGCGCACAGTATAGTCCGAGACGATTTCCGGCCCTCTGGGGGTGTTTGTCGAGGGCGGTAGTCTTGTATGTATGCACGGTGGGAATTGCTCTCGAAGGCGCGCATCACGTTTGACAACGAATACATCCCGACAGAGGGGAGTCTCTAAATGAGGACAAAATTCGTTATCTTTTTTGCGGCGCTTTTCTTGGTCGCCGCATGTGAAACCGTGCCTGAAGAGACGGCGTCGACCGCCGGGGCGGGCGCCGCCGCCGAGACGACCACGTCGGCGGGGGTCAGCGGCGAGGCGGTGTCAACCGAGCCTTCCTCGACGGAGGTCTCGACGGCCATGCCGGCGGGCCCCACCCCGGGCACTCAGGAGGATCTCGTCGTCAACGTCGGTGATCGTATCTTCTTCGATTTCGACAAGGCGGTGATCATGGCCGCGGCCGAGAAGACACTGAAGCGCCAGGCCGCCTGGCTGAAGCAGTACGGCGGCGTGACGGTGACGGTCGAGGGGCATTGCGACGAGCGCGGCACGCGGGAGTACAACCTCGCGCTGGGCGAACGCAGGGCGAACGCGGTCAAGAACTACCTCGTTGCGCTCGGCGTCGACGCCGGCCGCATCGCGACCATAAGCTACGGCAAGGAGCGCCCCGAGGCTCTCGGGCACAACGAAGCCGCGTGGTCGCAGAATCGCCGCGGCGTCACCGCCGTCAACTGATTCTAGGCACGGGTCGCGACGTTCTCGAGTTCTGACGCGCCCCGCAACTTGGTCGGCGAGATCGTCCGGGCCGGTCGGGGCCGGTCGGTGAATCGTCTGGCGGGCTGAGCGTCCGTGACCGGATTCGAATTGCAATGCGATTTCGCCTTGGCTTGACCGCTATCGTGGCGGCGTGCGTCCTTGGAGGCGCCGCGTCGATTGCGCCGCCCGCGGCGGCGCAAGAGGCCGATCTGCGGGCGCTGATAGAGCGAATCGATCGATTGCAGAAACAGCTTGCCGACCTCGAGCGCCAAACCTACAGGAGCACGGTCGCCCAGCAGCCCGTGGCGCCCGGTGAGCCGTCCGCGGCGCCGGTGGCCGATCAGGACGGGGCCGCGCGCGCGGCGCGGGTCGAGGTGCGGCTGGGCCAGATCGAGGACGCGATGCGTATGCTGACCGGCCGGGTCGAGGAGGTCGGGTTCCGTATCGATACCGTCGTCAACCGCATCGACAAGCTGATCGGCGATGTCGATTTCCGGCTGAGCGCGATCGAAAAGGCGCAGGCCAAAGCGGTCGAACAGGTCGCCGCCGCGCCGGCTTCCGAACCCGGGACGCTCGGCACCGTGCCGTTATCCGCGCTGTCGGGCGAGCAGGCGGCGGCGCCAACCACGCCGGCGCTTCCCGCCGGCACGCCGAAGCAGCAGTACGACTATGCGTTCAGCCTGTTGCGCCAGCAGGAGTACGCCGAGGCGGAGCGCGCGCTCACCGCGTTCATCGACGCCCACCCCGACGACTCGCTCACCGGCAACGCGTACTACTGGTTGGCCGAGACCTACTACGTGCGGCGTGATTATCAAAAGGCCGCCGGCTACTTCGCCAGCGGCTACAGAAACTTCCCCGAAGGCGCCAAGGCCACCGACAACCTGTTGAAGCTCGCCATGTCGCTCGCCAACATCGACCAGAAAGACAAGGCCTGCTTTACCTTCAAGGAGCTCGCCGAGCGTTTCCCCGACGCCTCGTCGTCGATCAAGCAACGGGCGGAGATCGAGAGCCGGCGCGCCGGCTGCGGCTGAGGTGGCCGCCGCCGCGCCCATCGCGACCGAGGAATTCGACCGGCTGATGGCCCCGCTCGGCCCGTTCGAGCGGCCGCCCGAGCTTGCCGTCGCGGTCTCGGGCGGGCCCGACAGCATGGCGCTGTGCGCGCTCGCCGACGGCTGGGCGCGCGATCGGGGCGGGCGCGTCGTGGCGCTCGTCGTCGATCATCGCCTGAGACCCGAATCGGGCGACGAGGCGCGGCGCGTGGCGGGTTGGCTCGACGCGCTCGGCGTCGCCCATGCGCCCCTCGCCTGGACCGGGCCGAAGCCCACGTCCGACGTTCAAGCCGCGGCGCGGGCGGCGCGCTACCGGCTAATGGGCGACTGGTGCCGCGACGCCGGCGTGATCCACCTGCTCCTCGCCCACCACCGTGACGACCAGGCCGAGACGCTGCTCCTGCGGCTCGGCCGGGGAAGCGGGCTCGACGGGCTGGCGTCGATGGCGCCGGTCGTCGAGCTGCCGGCGCTCAGGCTGTTGCGGCCGCTGCTCGGGACGCCGCCGGCGCGGCTGCGCGCGACGCTCGAGGCGCGGGGCACGCCGTG
>JACZUY010000207.1 GCA_022572945.1 Pseudomonadota bacterium | reverse complement strand
GTTCCCGTGGTCTACGACCCGCGCGTCGCGCGCGGCCTCGTGGGCCATCTCGCTTCGGCGATCGGCGGTCCGACGGTGGCGCGCGGCACCAGCTTCCTCAAGGACCGCCTCGGCGAGCCGGTGTTCGCGCCCGGCGTGACCATCACCGACGATCCCAGGCGCGCGCGCGGCCTGCGCTCGAAGCCGTTCGACGGCGAAGGCGTGGGAACGTCAGCGCGCGACCTGGTCGCCGGCGGCGTGCTCGGGAGCTGGCTCCTCGATTCGCGCTCGGCGCGCCAGCTCGGGCTCGCCACCACCGGCCACGCCGCGCGCGGCACGTCGGCGCCGCCGTCGCCGAGCGCGACGAATCTGTTCCTCGCGGCCGGGGTGCCGTCGCCGGAGGAGCTGATCGCCGACATCGGCGAAGGCTTCTACGTCACCGAGCTGATCGGCATGGGCGTGAACATGATCACCGGCGATTACAGCCGCGGCGCCGCCGGCTTCTGGATCGAAGACGGCGCGATCACCCACCCGGTGAGCGAGGTCACCGTCGCCGGCAACCTGAAGGAGATGTTCCTGGCGCTGACCCCGGCGAACGACCTCGTCTTCCGCTACGGCGTCGATTCCCCCACCGTGCGCGTCGACGGCATGGCCGTGGCCGGGACATGACCGCGGCCGCCCCCGGCCCCGGTCCGCGGCGCGACCATGCGCTGCTGGTCGAGGCGGTGCGCGCGGCCGGGGCGCTCGCCATGGCGTACCGGGACCGCGACTTTGAGCGCTGGGAGAAACGGCCGGGCGACCCGGTGACCGCCGCCGACCTCGCGGTCGACGCGCAGCTCAAGCAAGCGCTTCACGGCGCGCGGCCGGGCTACGGCTGGCTGTCCGAGGAAAGCGAGGACGACCCCGGCCGCCTCGCCGCCTCGCACGTCTGGATCGTCGATCCGATCGACGGCACCCGGGCGTTCATCGACGGCCGTCCCGAGTTCACCGTCTCGGCGGCGCTCGCGGTGGACGGCGCGCCGGCGGCGGCGGCGGTCTTCAACCCGGTTACCGGAGAGCTGTTCGACGCCGTTGCCGGTGGCGGCGCGCGGCGCGACGGCGTGCCGATCCGGGTGGGCGATGCCGGCTCGCTCGCCGGCGCCCGGCTCTTGGTCAGCCGCACCGAGATGCGCCGCGCCGGCTGGCTCGAGCGATTGCCCGAGACGCAGGCGACGCCGATCAGCTCGATGGCGTACAAGCTCGCGCTCGTCGCCAGCGGCCGCTTCGACGCCACGGTCACCCTGTGGCCCAAGAACGAATGGGACGTCGCCGCGGCCGATCTGCTGGTGCGCGAGGCCGGCGGCCGCGTGACCGACGCGGACGGCGCGGGCTTTGCGTACAACCGGGCGGATCCCGGGTTGCGCGCGGTCGTCGCCGCCGGCCCGCGCCTGCACGAAGCGTTGCTCGACAGGCTGGCGGGGATCGTCGATCCGGCCGGACCCTTGGCCTGATTCGCGGCGCCGTGCTATGGTCGCGCGGAGATTTTAGGCTTTCACGGCGATACGCAGTTGACTGACGGTTCCCCGGCGGCGTCAACCCACCTGCCGACCCGCATGCTGGTCGAGCGCTTGGTGCGCGAGGAGGTCCGCGCCCACCTCGGCCGCCTGCTTCTCGCGCTCGCCTGCATGGCGATCGTCGCCGCGGCGACGGCCGGCACCGCGTGGCTGATGCAGCCGGTGCTCGACGAGGTGTTCGCCAACGCCAACCGCGACCTGCTTGCGATCATACCGTTCGTGGTGATGGCGGTGTTCGCCGCCAAGGGCGCCGCCAACTATGGCCAGGCGGTGCTGATGAACGTCGTCGGCCAGCGCATCATCGCCAACATGCAGAAGCGGCTCTACGCCCATCTCATGGCCGCCGACCTGGCGTTCTTCAACGACACCGCGACGGGCACGCTGATCTCGCGCTTCACGGTCGACGTGAACCTGTTGCGCGCGGCTGTGTCGACCGCGCTCACCGGCATCGCCAAGGAGCCGCTGACGGTGATCGGGCTGGTGGCGGTGATGTTCTATCAGGACTGGCGGCTGGCGGCGGTGGCGTTTTTCGTCTTCCCGCTCGCGATGCTGCCGGTGGTCATCATCGGCCGGCGCATGCGCAAGGTCTCGGCGCGCACCCAGGTGCAGATGGGCCGGCTCACGACGCATCTCGACGAGACCTTCCAGGGCGTCCGCCACGTCAAGGCCTACGGCATGGAATCGTACGAGATCGAGCGCGCCGGCAGCGAGATCGAGCGGGTCTACCGGCTGGTGTGCAAGGCGTTGCGCGTGCGCGCGGCCTCGGCGCCGATCATGGAGATGCTCGGCGGCCTGGCCATCGCCATCGTGATCTTCTACGGCGGCTTGCGGGTGATCGAGGGCGCGACCACCACCGGCGCGTTCTTCTCGTTCGTTACCGCGCTCCTGCTCGCCTACGAGCCGATGAAGAAGCTCGGCAACCTCAACGCCAACCTGCAGGAAGGGTTGGCGGCGGCGCAGCGCGTCTTCGCGGTCCTCGACACCGAACCCCAAATCCGCGACGCCCCGGGGGCGCGGGCGCTCGTGGTCGAGGGCGGGGACATCGCCTTCGAGTCGGTGTCCTTCAACTATGGCCCCGGCGCGCCGGCGCTCGACGGGGTGTCGCTCAGGGTGCCGGCGGGCACGACCGCGGCGCTGGTGGGGCCCTCGGGGGCGGGGAAATCGACCATCCTCAACCTGATTCCGCGGTTCTACGACGTCTCGGCGGGCGGCGTGCGCATCGACGGCGCCGACGTGCGCGACGTGACCCTTGCCAGCCTGCGCGGCGCGCTCGCGCTCGTCAGCCAGGAGGTGAGCCTGTTCAACGACACGGTGCGCAGCAACATCGCCTACGGCCGGCCGGGGGCGAGCGACGACGAGATCCGCGCGGCGGCGCGCACCGCCGCGGCGCACGGCTTCATCGAGACGCTGCCGGACGGCTACGACACCGTGGTCGGCGAGGGCGGCGTCAAGCTTTCGGCCGGTCAGCGCCAGCGCGTCGCCATCGCCCGGGCGATGCTCAAGGACGCGCCGATCCTGCTGCTCGACGAGGCGACCTCGTCGCTCGATTCCGAATCCGAGCGGCTGGTGCAGCAGGCGATCGAGTCGCTCATGCGCGGGCGGACCACGCTCGTCATCGCCCACCGGCTGTCGACGGTCATCGGCGCCGACATCATCTACTTCGTCGAGCGCGGGCGCGTCGTCGAGCAGGGCAGCCACGCCGAACTGCTGGCCAAGAACGGCGCCTATGCCCGCATGTATCGCGTGCAGTTCGCCGACGAGGCGGAGGTCGCCACGATGGCGCGGGCGCGGGCCTGAGCCTTGAAGCTCCACAAACGGCTGCTGCGGAACGAGGTCGTCCGCGGCGTCCTGTGCGCCGCCGCGGCCTGGTATATCCGCCTGGTCTGGGCGACCGGCCGCTGGCGCGTCGAGGGCGGCAACGTCCCGGCCGCTTTCTGGCGCGAGGGAAAGCCCTTTATCATTGCGTTCTGGCACGGGCGGCTGCTGATGATGCCGTACTGTTGGGACAACAGCGCAGCGGTGAACATGCTCATTTCTGAGCATCCCGACGGCCAGTTCATCGCTCGCACCATCGGCCACTTCGGCTTTGGGACGGTCGCCGGGTCCACCCGCCGCGGCGGCGCCTCGGCGTTGCGCGCCATGCTGCGCGCGCTGAAGTCGGGTGACTGCGTCGGCATCACGCCCGACGGCCCGCGCGGGCCGCGCATGCGCGCCGGCGGCGCGATCGTCGAGGTCGCACGGCTGGCGCGCGCGCCGGTGGTTCCCGTTGCCTTTGCGACCTCGCGCCGGCGCGTGCTCGGCACCTGGGACCGC
>JACZUY010000206.1 GCA_022572945.1 Pseudomonadota bacterium | reverse complement strand
CCCGCCGCGGCCGCTGTATCTAAGGCCACCCGGCGCGCGTCCGCCCGATCGCTCCCGGCGCCGCGCGCCGTGACGCCGCCCCCGGCCGGCTCGCCCGCGGCGATCATGCCTTGCGCAGGCGCAGGATGTAGACGCCGCCGCCCGGCGATTCAGGGAACAGGCCGAGCAGCTCGTGGCCGTGCTCCTCGACCGAGCGGGGCACGTTGTCGAGAGGCTCGCCGGAATTGAGACGGACCTCGGCGGTTTGTCCGCTTGACATCCGCTCGATCAACAACTTGGTTTTGACGAACGTCAACGGGCAGACATCGTTCGTGATATCGAGAAAATAATCCATAACGTCCGCCGGGTTTTTGCCCATCGTTACCTCGATTTATGAACTTTGTTATTGACCTTTTCAAGTGCGATACTAAATTGGTGCCAAATATAGTATATGGAGGAATGTAGTATTATGCCGGAACAACCGGATTCGGACGACCTTCGCGCGCTGACGACGAAGATAATCGTTTCGCACGTCGCCAACAACACGGTCACGCTGCGCAACCTGCCCAAGCTCATCCACGGCGTGCAACAGGCGCTGGCGTCGGTTGCCGTCGCGCACGACAAACCGCAGCCCGCCGTGACGGTGAAAAAATCGATCACCCCGGACTATATAATCTGCCTCGAGGACGGCAAACGGCTTAAAATGCTCAAGCGTCACCTGATGACGAGCTTTGGGCTGACGCCGCAGGCGTACCGCGAACGCTGGGGGCTGCCGGCGGATTATCCGATGGTGGCGCCGAAATACGCGGCCCAGCGCAGCGCGCTGGCCAAGAAGATCGGGTTGGGAACCAAGCCGCGCCGTCGGCGCCGTCGGCGCAAGGCATAGGCTGGGGCGGAGCGCGTTTCGCCGGCCGCGGCGGGGCCTTCGCCCGCTAATACCGACGGTCCTTGATATTGACCCACCCTGCGGGCCGGGCGCTTTTTGTCGCCAGCGGCGTCGCTCGTTGCTTGAAGTGTCCCGCACGACGGCGCAACGCGCTCCTGTCTGGCGACAAAATTCGCCACGGTGAAATGAGTCGATATCACGGACCGTTGGTATAAGGTGGTCGATGATGAAGACGTCGCGAATCGAGCGGGCTTGCATCGAAAAAGGGTTCAAGATGACCGGGCAGCGGCGGCTGATCGCCCGTGTGCTGTCGGAATCGACCGATCATCCTGACGTCGAGGAGCTTTACCGCCGCGCGGTCAAGATCGATCCCAAGATCAGTCTCGCCACGGCGTATCGCACCGTACGCCTGCTCGAGGAAGCTGAGATTCTCGAGCGCCACGACTTTCGCGATGGCCGGGCGCACTACGAGCAGACTCCCGAGATCCATCACGATCATCTGATCGACGTGAACACCGGATCGGTCGTCGAGTTTCAAAACGAGGCGATCGAGAAGCTGCAGCGCAAGATCGCCCGGGAACTCGGCTACCGGCTCGTCGATCACCGTCTTGCGCTCTACGGCGTTCGATTGAAGGGCGACGACGGGGGGAACGGCGGCGGGGAATGAACGGTCGAGCGACGTTGCGTGCGGCTCGATCGTCGGCTTTGGTAGCGACGTGCGGCAAGCGCGCCGTATTGATCGCAACAAGCGGGGCGCCGCGCCCCCTGGCGCGAAAGCCAAGGGGCCGGATGGCCCCGCCCGGCGCCTGAGGGAACATTAGGCTGAGCCCATTTATGGGCTCGCCGGTATGACAATCGACATGGTTGAGGTCGCCGCCAACGACGATATCGACAGCGGTCTCCGCGCCGGCAGCCTCGAGGTCCGCCTCGCCCGCACCGCGGCCGAGGTCGACGCCTCGCAGGCATTGCGCTACCGGGTCTTCTACGAGGAGATGGACGCCGTCCCCGACGCCGACAGGGCGCGGCGGCGACGCGATTTCGACGATTTCGACGCGGTGTGCGACCACCTGCTCGTCATCGACCGTGAGCGCGGCGCCGACGGCGCCCCGGTGGTCGGCTGCTTCCGGCTGTTGCGGCGCTCGGTGGCGGAGACCGTGGGCCGCTTCTACTCGGCCGACGAGTACGACATCGGCGCGCTGATCGCGCTCGAAGGCGAGCTGCTCGAGCTCGGCCGCTCATGCGTCGACGCCGAATACCGCACGCGGGCGACGATCCAGCTCTTGTTGCGCGGCATCGCCGCCTATGTGCAGCGCTTCGATATCGTCCTGATGTTCGGCTGCGCCAGCCTTCGCGGCGTCGAGCCGCAAGCGGTGGCGCTGCCGCTCGCCTATCTGCACCACAACCATCCGGCGCCCCCCGAGCTGCGGCCGCGGGCGCTGCCCGAGCGCTACATCGACATGAATCTGATGCCGCCCGAGGCGATCGACCGCCGGGCCGCGGTCGCGGCGCTGCCGCCGATGATCAAGGGCTACGTCCGCGCCGGCTGCGCGGTCGGCGACGGGGCGGTGATCGACCGCCAGTTCGGCACCGTCGACGTCTGTATCGTCCTTGCCACCGAGCGGCTGACCAGCAAGTTCCGTCAGCGCTACGAGGGCGGCGCCGGCGAGGCGGCGAACGGGTGATCGCATGAGGGGGGCGGCGCGGGCGGCGCCCCGGCTGGTTGCATATCTGATCTGGACGTTGTTGCTGATTCCCGTGCAGGCGGTGATGCTCGGGCTCGGCCTCGCCGCGCGCCTCCCCGTGGTCTATCACCGCGGGGTCTGCCGGATCATCGGCCTTCGCGTCGAGCAGCGCGGCGAAATGTCGCGGGCGCGGCCCACCCTGTTCGTGTGCAACCATAGCTCCTATCTCGATATCAGCGTTCTCGGCTCGCTCATCGCCGGCTCCTTCGTCGCCCGGCATGATGTCGCGTCTTGGCCCCTGTTCGGCCTGCTCGCCAGGCTGCAGCGCAGCGTGTTCGTCGAGCGCCGCGCGAGTCGCGTCGCGGGTCAGCGCGACGTGATGGGCGAGCGGCTGGCCGCAGGCGACAGCCTGGTCCTGTTTCCCGAAGGCAGCAGCAACGACGGCAACCGGGTGCTGCCGTTCAAGAGCGCGCTGTTGAGCGTCGCCGAGCGGGCGGTCGACGGCGCGCCGCTGACCGTGCAGCCGGTCTCGGTCGCGTACACGAGGCTCGGCGGCATGCCGATGATGCGGCGCATGCGCCCGTTCTTCGCCTGGTACGGCGACATGGAGCTCGCCGGACACCTCTGGCGCGTGCTCGGGCTGGGCCCGGCAACCGTAGCGGTGGAGTTTCACCCGCCGGTGACGATCGACGGTTTCGGCTCGCGCAAGGCGTTGGCGGCATATTGTCACGGCGTTATCGCCGCCGGCGTGTCGCGGGCGATTCACGGCGCGCCGGCGGACGCCCGAGCCGCGGTTTCGCACTAGGCGGCCCGCTTGACTCTGCAAGGCGCGGTGCTAGAGTCCTCGGAATGTTCGGGTTTTCGCAGGTTTTCGTGTCGATGACCACCCGCTGTGACCGCTGCCGCAGGTAGCGCACGACTTTGACGAAAAAGCTTTTCATCAAATCCTACGGCTGCCAGATGAACGTCTACGACTCGGGTCGTATGGCGGAGGTCCTGGCGCCGCTCGGCTTTGCCCGGGCGGACGGCGCGGAAGACGCCGACATGGTCATCCTCAACACCTGCCATATCCGCGAGAAGGCGGCCGAGAAAATATATTCCGAGCTCGGGCGTCTGCGCCGGCTGAAGGAGCGCAGGGCGGCCGAAGGCAAGCCGATGCTGATCGCCGTGGCGGGTTGCGTCGCCCAGGCGGAGGGCGAGGAAATGGTGCGTCGCGCGCCGTTCGTCGATGTCGTCGTCGGACCGCAGGCATACCACCGGCTGCCCGAGCTCGTGGCGCGCGTCGCCCGCGGCGGCGGGACC
>JACZUY010000038.1 GCA_022572945.1 Pseudomonadota bacterium | reverse complement strand
GGCCGCGGGCGCCGACCGGCGCTGGCGCCTGCTCGCCGGCGGCAACCTCGACGACGGCGCGTTCGCCGCCCTGTGCGACGCCGCGCCCGAGGGCGTCGTCGTCGAGCGGGCGCGAGACGATTTCCCCGCGCTGCTGGCGAACTGCGCGGTTTCGGTGTCGCAAGGCGGCTACAATACGCTGGTCGAGGCGTTGCACGCGCGGGCGCGGATGGTCATTATCCCGTTTTCGCGCGGCGGGCAGACCGAACAAAGCCTGCGCGCCGGGCGGTTCGGGGCGCTCGGCCTGGCGCGCTGCGTCGGCGAGGACGAATTGTCGCCGCCGCGGCTCGCCGCCGCGATCGACGCGGCGCTGGCCGCACCGCCGCCGCCGCGCGGCGCGGTGAACATGGACGGCGCCGCGCGCAGCGCCGGATTGATCGCCCGGTGGGCGGAAGGTGCGGATGGCTGACTGGACGCTGTTGACCGACGAGCTCGACCGCTGGGCCGATTCGGGCCGCGCGGCGGCGCTGTGGTGGCGCGACGATGACGCCGCGCGCGCGGTCCCGGCGCTCGACCGCCTGCTGGCGACGCGAGCGGAAACCGGGGCGCCGCTCGCGCTGGCGGTGATTCCGGCAACGCTCGAGGACGCCGCCGCCGGCCGTATCGACGACGACGCGGACACCGCGGTGCTGCAGCACGGCTACGCCCATCGCAACCACGCCGCGCCCGACGCGCGCAAGGCCGAGCTCGGTCCCGGCCGGCGCGCCGCCGACGTGCTCGACGAGCTCGCCACGGGGCGCCAGCGGCTCGCGGCGGCGTTTCGCAAGCGGGTCATGCCGGTCCTCGTGCCGCCATGGAACCGCGTCGCCGGCGCCGTCGTCGGACGCCTCGCGGGCGCCGGCTTCACCGGGCTCTCGGCCTACGGGCGGCGCGAGAGCGCGCGCCCCGCACCCGGGCTCAACCAGGTGAACACCCACGTCGACATCATCGACTGGCGCGGTTCGCGCGGCTTCGTCGGCGACGACGCCGCGCTGGCGCTCGCGATCGCGCATTTGCGCGCGCGCCGCGCCGGCGAGGCCGACGCCGACGAGCCCACCGGCCTGCTGACCCATCACCTGGTCCACGACGACGCGGCGTGGCGGTTCGTCGCCGCGTTCATCGCCGCGACCAAGGCGCACCCGGCGGCGCGCTGGCTGAGCCCCGCCGACCTGTTCGGCGCGGGACCGTGAGCGACGCGCCGCCGTCGAACCTGCATCGCTACCCGCCGCGCACGCTGGTCGCGGATTACGCGCGTGCGGGCCTGGGCATGGCGCTGACCCTCGGGCCTTTAGCTTCCTTTAACGCCGAGACCGTTATGGTTTACATCCTCGGGGGGCTCGGCGCATTATTCGGCGCTTTCGGGTTGCGTACGTTTCTCCGCCACATGACGTATGTCGAGATCTCGCCGCGGGAAATTCGGATGCGGGGGCCGGTGGGTCGTGGTGTACGCTGGCAGGGTCTCGACGAATTGACGCTCAAATACTACACCACGCAACGCGACAAACACGGCGGTTGGATGGAGTTGAAACTCAAGGGCGATGGCTGCGTGATGACGATCGATTCCTCGATCGAAGGCTTCGCCGACATCGCCGGCGAGGCGCTGGCCGCGGCGCGGGCCAAACGGTTGCCGCTCGGCGATGACACGCGGGCCAATCTCGCCGCCCTCGGGCTCGCCCCCGACGACGACCCGGCCGAGCGCGCGTAATGGACGATCTGATTCGGGTCCGCGACCTCAAGGTCGAGTTCAGCCTTCCCGAAGGCGCGATCACCGCGGTCGACGGGGTGTCGTTCCGCATCCGCCCGGGATCGACCGTGGCGCTGGTCGGCGAGTCGGGCTCGGGCAAGACCGTGGTGTCCCAGAGCATCATGCGCATCCTGCCCAGGGCCGCGCGCATCACCGGCGGCGAAATCCTGTTCCGCGACCCCGACGCCCCCGATGGGGCGGTCGACCTCGCCGGTCTCGACCCCGATGGCCCGGCCATCCGGGCGATTCGCGGCGGACGCATCTCGATTATCTTCCAGGAGCCGATGACGTCCTTGTCGCCGCTCCATACGATCGGCAGCCAGGTCGGCGAGGCGCTGCACCTGCACCGCGACGTCAACCGCAAGACCGGCGAGGAGATGACCGCCGAGATGCTGCGGCTGGTCGGCTTTGCCGATCCGATCAAGGCGCTCAGGACGTACCCGTTCGAGCTTTCGGGGGGCCTGCGCCAGCGGGCGATGATCGCCATGGCGCTGGTCTGCCGCCCGGCGCTGCTCATCGCCGACGAGCCGACCACGGCGCTCGACGTCACCATTCAGGCGCAGATCCTCAAGCAGATGATCGACCTACAGCGCGAGCTCGGAATGGCCGTGCTGATCATCACCCACGACCTTGGAGTGGTCGCCAACATCGCCGAGGAGGTCGTCGTCATGTACCAGGGCGCGGTCGTCGAGAGCGGCACGCTCGACGACATCTTTCGCCGCGCCGGGCACCCGTATCTCAAGGCGCTGTTGAAGGCGGTGCCCCGCTTCGACATGAAGCCGGGCGAGCGGCTGGTGCCGATCCGCGCCATCAGCCCCGGCGAAACGACGCTTCTCAGGCCCAAGGAGGCGTGGCCCGAGGGCGCCGACACGAATGGCGCGCTGTTGCGGGTCGAAGGCCTGTGCAAGCGCTTCGCCATCCGCAAGAGCGGCTGGTTCGACAACCGGCACGACAAGCCGCTGACCGCGGTCGACGATGTAAGCTTCGACATCCTGCGCGGCGAATGCCTTGGCCTGGTCGGCGAATCGGGCTGCGGCAAGACAACGACGAGCAAGATCATCATGCGCGCCATCGTCCCCGACGCGGGCACGGTGGCGTACAACGACCACGGCCGCATGATCGACGTGCTCGCGCTCGAGGGCCGTGAGCTTCTGAAGTTTCGCCGCAAGGTGCAGTTCATTTTCCAGGATCCCTTCGGTTCGCTGAATCCGCGCATGACGGCGTTCGACATCATCAGCGAGCCCCTGGTGATCCATAAGATCGGCTCGGCGGACGAGCGCGCCGAGACGGTCAAGGAGCTGATGCGCCTGGTCGGCCTCGACGTGCGTTTCCTGCGGCGCTACCCGCACAGTTTTTCCGGCGGCCAGCGCCAGCGCATCGGCATCGCCCGGGCGCTCGCGCTGAGGCCCGATCTGCTGATCTGCGACGAGCCGGTCTCGGCGCTCGACGTCTCGATCCAGGCGCAGGTGCTGAACCTGTTGATGGACCTCAAGCAGGAACTCGGGCTCACCTACCTGTTTATCTCGCACAACCTGGCGGTGGTCGACTACATCGCCGACCGCATCGCGGTCATGTGCTGCGGCCGGCTGGTCGAGATAGCGCCGTGCGAGGCGCTGTTCGACAACCCGGTGCATCCCTACACCAAGGCGTTGCTCGCCGCCGTGCCCGAGCCCGATCCCGATCGCCGGCTCGACCTCGGCGCCTTGCTCGCCGACCGCGCGTCGACGCCCGAGGCGTGGCCCGAGCCGTTCACGCTCGACGGCGGCCACGACGCCCGGTTGATGGCTGTGGGCGACGGTCATTTCGTGCGCGCGTGGGGCCCGGTCGCTTCGCCCGGGGCGCCGTCATGAGCCGCTTCAGGGCGTGCCTCGGCCGGACCGCGCTGGCGCTCGCCGCGCTCGCCGCCGCCCACGCGCCGGCGGCGGCCGACAGTTACACGATCGAGAGCCCGGCGCTTCCCGTGCCCGGCCGCATCATCGAGCCGCCGGCGCTGGCCGACGCCGCGGCCTCCGGCGCGCTGCCGGCGGTGAGCGAGCGGATTCCGCTCGAGCCCCTCGTCGTCACCAACCGCGACGGGCGCGCGCCCGGCGTGCACGGCGGCGACTGGCGCATGCTTATCCGGCGCACCAAGGACCTCAAGCTGCTGGTGGTGTATGGTTACGCGCGCCTGGTCTGCTACAGCGACAAGTTCGAGATCGTCCCCGATATTCTGCGCAAGGTGGACGTCGAGGACGGCCGCGTCTTCACGCTTCATCTGCGCCGGGGCCACCGCTGGTCGGACGGCGCGCCGTTCACGGTGGAGGACTTCCGCTACTACTGGGAGGACGTCGCCAACAACGAGACCCTGTCGCCCTCGGGCCCGCCCAAGGTGCTGCTCGTGGGCGACCAGCCGCCGCGCTTCGAGATCATCGACGAACACACCGTGCGCTATAGCTGGTCGCGCCCCAACCCGAGTTTCCTTCCCGCGCTGGCGGCGGCGGCGCCGTTGTTCATCTACCGCCCGGCGCATTACCTCAAGCAGTTCCACAATCGCTACGCAGACGCGGAAAAGGTCGCCGCGATGGTGGCGGCGGAAGGCAAGCGCAACTGGGCGGCGCTGCACAACCGCAAGGACAACATGTACCGCTTCGACAACCCGGACCTCCCGACGTTGCAGCCGTGGGTCAACACCACCCGGCCGCCGGCCACCCGGTTCGTCGCCCGCCGCAACCCCTATTACCACCGCGTCGACACCAACGGCCGGCAGCTTCCCTATATCGACCGGGTGATCCTGGAGGTCGTCGACGGCAAGCTGATCCCGGCCAAGACCGGCGCCGGCGATGTCGACCTGCAGGCGCGCGGGCTGTACTTCAACAACTTCACATTCCTCAAGGCCGGCGAGAAGCGCAACGACTACAGCGTGCGGCTGTGGCGCACCGTGCGCGGCTCGCGGCTCGCGCTATACCCCAACCTCACCGTCAATGACCCGGAATGGCGCACGCTGATGCGCGACGTGCGCTTCCGTCGGGCGCTGTCGCTGGCCACCGACCGGCACGAGATCAATCAGGTGATCTATTACGGCCTCGGGCTCGAGGGCAACAACACGGTGCAGCCGCAGAGCCCGCTTTACCGGGAAGAATACCGCACCGCCTGGGCCACGTTCGACCTCGAGCGCGCCAACGCGCTGTTGGACGAGCTCGGGCTGACGATGCGCGACGACCGGGGAATCCGGCTGCTGCCCGACGGCCGGCCGATGAACATCATCGTCGAGACCGCGGGCGAGGACACCGAGCAGACCGACGTGCTCGAACTGATCCACGACAGCTGGCTCAAGGCCGGCATCAAGCTCTACTCGAGGCCGTCGCAGCGCGAGGTCTTCCGCAACCGCATCTTCGCCGGCGAGACCCTGATGGCGATCTGGTTCGGCTACGAGAACGGCGTGCCCTCGGCAGACATGAGCCCGGGCGAGTTCGCGCCCACCGACCAGCAGGGCTATCATTGGTCGAAATGGGGCCAGTACTATCAGACCAGCGGCCAGTCGGGCGAGCCGGTCGATATGGCGCCGGCCCAGCGCCTGCTCGAGCTCAACGAAGCCTGGCTCGCCGCCACCAGCCGCGAGGAGCGCACGGCGATCTGGCGCGAGATGCTCGATATCCACGCCGATCAGGTGTTCACCCTGGGCCTGGTCAGCGGCGTGCCCCAGCCGGTGGTGGTCAACAACCGCCTGCGCAACGTGCCGCGAGAAGGGGTCTACAACTGGGACCCCGGCGCCCAGTTCGGCATGTACCGCCCCGAAACCTTCTGGTTCGCGCCGCCCGAAGACAAAGCCCCGTCGGGCTGAGCGCGCTCACCACAGCGAGTTGACGCAACGATGTTCGGTTACACCGTTCACCGCCTGCTGATCATGGTCCCGACGCTGCTGGCGATCAGCCTGATTACCTTCGTGATCATTCAGCTGCCGCCCGGCGACTACCTGAGCACGTACGTCGCCGAGCTCGAGTCGCAGGGCGAGACCGTCAACGCGGCGAAGATCGAGTTCCTGCGCCAGCAGTACGGATTCGACAAACCGATGCACGAGCAGTACCTGCTGTGGCTCGCCGGCATGTTCAAGGGCGACTTCGGCTACTCGTTCGAGTTCAACCTGCCGGTGACCGAGGTGGTCGGCGACCGGCTGTGGCTGAGCTTCCTGGTGTCGTTCACCACCATCCTGTTCACCTGGGTGGTGTCGTTTCCGATCGGCGTCTACTCGGCGACCCACCAGTACAGCTGGGCCGACTACGGCCTCACCTTCGTCGGCTTTCTCGGGCTGGCGACGCCCAACTTCCTGCTGGCGCTGGTGCTGCTCTATGTCGCCAACGTCGTGTTCGGCACCTCGATCGGCGGGCTGATGGACCCGCGGTTTCTCGACCAGGCGTGGAGCGTGGAGAAGTTCGTCTCGGTGCTCGAACATCTGTGGATTCCGGTGCTGGTGATCGGCACCTCGGGCACCGCCGGCATGATCCGCAGGCTCAGGGCCAACCTTTTGGACGAGCTCGAGAAGCAGTACGTCGTCACCGCCCGCGCCAAGGGCCTGCACCCGTTCCGGGCGCTGTGCAAGTACCCGCTGCGGATGTCGCTCAACCCGTTCATCGCCGACATCGGCAACCTGTTGCCCCAGGTGATCTCGGGCGCGGCGATCGTCTCGGTGGTGCTGTCGCTGCCGACCACCGGGCCGATGCTGCTCAACGCGCTGCGCACCCAGGACATGTACCTCGCCGGTTCGTTCCTGTTGTTCCTCGCGGTGTTGACGGTGATCGGCGTGTTCATCTCGGATCTGCTGCTCGCGGTGCTCGACCCGCGCATCCGGCTCCGGGGAGAGGCGTTGCGCTGATGGCGCCGGGCGCGACAGGCGCGGGCGACCGGCTCGAGCACTTCGTCTCGACCCAGCCGTTCGACCCTTACGCGACCGAGGCGCTGACGCCCGAGCAGGAGCGCTTCTACCTGGCGTCCCAGTGGACGCTGATGTGGTTCAAGTTGCGCAAGCACCGCCTCGCGGTGATCGCGGGCGCGGTGCTGGCGGCGATGTATCTGTCGATCCTGTTCAGCGAGTTCCTCGCGCCCTACGAACTGCACACGCGCAACACCGACTTCATCTATGCGCCGCCGCAAGCGGTTCACCTGTTCCACGACGGCCGCTACATCGGGCCGTTCGTCTACGGCTTCGACTACCGGCTCAACATGGAGAACCTGAGGCGCGAATTCGTCCCGAACCCTGAGAAGATCCAGCCCATCCGCTTCTTCTGCCGCGGCGACGGCTACGTCTTCTGGAACCTGTTCGAGAGCAACGTGCATCTTTTCTGCCCGGCCGAGGGCGGCGCCCTGTTCATCTTCGGGACCGACCGTCTCGGCCGCGACATGCTGTCGCGCGTCATCTACGGCACGCGCATCTCGCTCACCGTCGGGCTGTTCGGCATCACCATCAGCTTCGTCCTCGGCCTCGTCATCGGCGGGCTGTCGGGGTATTACGGCGGCTGGGTCGACACCATCATCCAGCGGCTGATCGAGGTCATCCGCAGCTTCCCCGAACTGCCGCTGTGGATGGCGCTGTCGGCGGCGCTGCCGGTGACGTGGAATCCGATCCTCATCTACCTCGGCATCACCGTCATCCTCGGGCTGATCGACTGGACCGGCCTCGCCCGCGCGGTGCGCTCGAAGCTGTTGGCGCTGCGCGAGGAGGACTTCGCCACCGCCGCCGTGCTGATGGGCGCGTCGCCCAGGCGGGTGATCGCCCGCCACCTGCTGCCCAGCTTCATGAGCCATCTGATCGCCAGCGCGACGCTGTCGATCCCCTCGATGATCCTCGGCGAGACCGCGCTCTCGTTCCTCGGTCTCGGCCTGCGCCCGCCGATCACCAGCTGGGGCGTGCTGCTGAACGAGGCGCAGAACATCAACGTCGTCGCGCTCTACCCGTGGCTGATGCTGCCGGTGGCGCCGGTGATCATCATCGTGCTGGCGTTCAACTTCTTCGGCGACGGCCTGCGCGACGCCGCCGACCCGTACCGCTGACGGCGGCCCGCGCCTCAGGCGACGACGACCAGGTCGAGCGGGTCGTCGACGCCATCGACGGCACGCCCCGCGCGGACTTCGAGATCGCGGTCCGGGGCGTAGCCTTGGCCGCGCGCCACGGTCAGCGCCGCGGCCGTCGCCAGCGCCCGCACCGCCTCGGCCTTGGTGTGCTTCTCGATCTTGGCCGCGAGGTTCACCGCGTCGCCGATGACCGTGAACTCGAGCCGGGTGTCGTCGCCCACGGCGCCGAACACCACCGGGCCGACGGCGACGCCGATGCCGAACCTGAGCGCCGGCGCGCCTTCGCGCGCGCGCTCGCGGCTCCACGCGTCGAACGTGTCGATCAGGGCGCCGGCGGCGCGCAGCGAGTCGGCGGCGTACGTGTCAGTCTTCATCGCCGCGCCGAAGGTGGCCATGATGCCATCGCCGAGGAACTTGTCGACGCTGCCGCCGTGGCTCTGGATGACCGGCACCACGCGCGCCTGGTACTCGGCGAGCAGAGCCATGACTTCGTCGGCGGGCATCCGGTGCGCCATCGGCGTAAAGCCCCGGATGTCGACGTTCATGATCGCGGCGTCGCGGATCTCGCCCTGGCCGGGGCGCATCGCGTGCTCCGATGAGGTGATCTGTTGCGCGATCTCGGGCGCGAAGAAGCGCGACAGATCGGCCGCTGCGGCGTGCTCGGTCGCCGACTGGATCAGCACCCGGCGCGCCCGCATCAACGCCACCGCCAGCACCGCGGTGACCGCGACGATTGAAATAATCTTGTCGACCTCGCCGCCGATCAGGATATCGGTCGAGGTGATGTAATGGACGTAGTCGCGGGTGATGACGTTGGGCGTCGGGCTGTACATGAGCGCGTAGCCCAGGAGCACGAGCCAGCCCGTCGCCGCGGTGGCGCCGGCGAAGACGACGTAGCGCGCGTCGAAGCGCAGCGTCCTGAGCGCGATCAGGATGAAGATGTACAGCAGCGTCGGCGCCTTGAGCGAGAGACCCGGCGGCTGCTCGTACTGGATATGAAAGCTCCAGATGGTCAACAGAAGCACGGACATGTCGACGACCACCGAGAGCCCGATCATCCATTCCGGCAGTCGCCGCCGGTGGGCGAGCGCGATACGCACAAAGGTGAAGCAGAAATAGAAGCCGAGCGCCCACGGGACCGGCGCGAACATCACGTCGGGATCGAAGGTCTTGGGCGCGATCGCGTAGACGATGGCGAAGAAGATGACCGCCGTGAGCTGGACCCAGCCGACGAGGACCTCGCTCTCCTCCTCCGCCTGCCGGATACGCGCCTGAACGCGATCGGGCACGTGCGGTTGCGCCGCGCCGCCGGCGGGACGCCGTTTAAGCATGTTCAGCATGGCCCCAACACCCTCGAAATTGTCGATCCCGACATAGTAGAGCGGGTGACGATCACACCGGGTAATGACCGCGTGAACGCCGCCCCATCCACCAGAGCATTTTCAGCTTACCTTTACTTGGTAAAGGCAAGCAGCATTCATTCGCCACGCAGGCTTTCGTCGCATACGCGACGGCCCGCGGTCGCGGGCTGGCGAATTCCGAACGATTCCACTCGTTCTGAATTCGCTCTAATACCGGCGAGCCGGTGTATCGACTCGCCTTGCGTTCAATCGCCACCCGGGCTTTCGCGCCTAATGCGCGGCGCGCGGTCGCGCTTGCCAGCGAGCACATGTGTCAGAACATGCGCTCGCCGGTATCAAAGCTTCTCGAGCCAGAGGCTCGATTCATGCGCGCCCGCGGCCAGCGGCAGCTCGGCAACCACGGTTTTCCGGAGCGACTCCGCCATGCGCGTCGCCACGTAGTGGCTGGCGAACAGCGGCCGGTAGCCACCGCCGTGCAACAGCGTGGCGACCGCGAGCTGCTCGTTGTAGCCGCGCCACGCCCATTCGGCGGGGTAGTCGTCGGGCAGGAAGACGTCGTGGACGTGGACGCGCACGCCCGCCGGCAACGCCGGAAACACGTGGTTGAGCAGCCAATCGACGTCGCTTCCGGGCATCAGGATATGGCTCGAATCGATGAACAGGATATCGCCGGCGGCGAGGTCGGCGAACGGCGCCTGGCCGGCGCTCTGCACCGGCGCGCCGACGCGCTCGACCGCGAGCCCCGCGAGATGCGCGCGCGGGGCCGGATCGATCGCCGTGATCGTCGTCCCGAGCCCGGCGTCGGCGACCGCGCGCGCGAGGAAGCGTGTCGAATGCCCCGAGCCAACCTCGACGATGCGCCGCGGGCGGAGATCGCGCACCATCGCGTAGGCCACCGCCGCGTCGAGCCGCGGGAACCAGTCCTGGTCCCAGCGCGGCGCCGGCGCCGGGTCGCCGCCGATGGCGCGAAGCGCGGCGGCGTGCTCGTCGATCGCGTCGAGCCGCGCCCGAAAGTCGGCCTCGCGATCGTGCATCAACGCGGTGATGGCGGCGTAAGCGGGCCGCGCGCCGGGGGGCGGAACCTCGCCGGCGCGGCGGTAAGGAATGAAGAAGCCGCGGCGGGCGATGCCGAGAACCGTGGCCAAGCCGAAGGCGAGCCGGCGAATCGGCATCCGGCTCATGCCGCGGATGCTCGCTGCGTCACGGCCTGAGCGTCATGCCCTCGCACGCGACGACGGAGCCGCGCCGCGCCGCCTCCACGTCTCGCGCGACGGCGTCCATGAAGGCGTCGTTATGATCGGGGTCGTGGTGAAACACGACGAAGGTCTTCACCCGCGCCGCGCCGGCCAGCCGCGCCCCTTCCTGCCACGTCGAATGTCCCCAGTTGACGTGGGCCGGAAACTCGTCGTCGGTGTAGGTGCAGTCGTAGATGAACAGGTCGGCGCCCTCGATCAGGCCGAGGATGTTCTGATCGGGCTCGCCCGGCGCGTGCTCGGTGTCGGTGACGTAACAGATCGAGCGGCCGCCGTACTCGACGCGATAGCCCGTGGCCCCCTGCGGGTGATTGAGCGGCGCCGTGCGAATGCGAACGTCCGCGCGCGGCTCGACGATCTCGCCGGCGTGAAAGTCGTTGTACGTGATCCGCGCGTGCAGGCGGTCGAGCCGAACCGGCATGAACGGCTCGCGCAGCAGGTCGCCGAGGACGCCTTCGATGCCGTGATCGGGCAGCAAATTCCCGCACCAGACGGTGAGCGCGGTCTCGGGCCTCGAAAGGTGGGTGAAGTACGGCCAGCCGCAGATATGGTCGAGATGCGTGTGGGTGAAGAAGAGGTCGGCGTCGAGCGCGGCGGCGTCCGCCCACGACTTGTCGAACAGGCGCAATCCCGTGCCGCCGTCGAAAATCAGCACGTGCGGGCCGCAGCGAATCTCGAGACAAGACGTGTTGCCGCCATACTTCACGGATTCGGCTCCGGGGCAGGGTATGCTTCCGCGCACGCCCCAGAACCGGACGGAAAGATCGCTCCCTTTTTGCAAACCCGTTCTCTCCGCCTCGCCCAGAGCATTATTCGTTCACCTTTACTAAGGTCAAAGGTGAACTGCGTTCAATCGCCACGCAGGCTTTCGTCGCATAAGCGACGGCCCGCAGTCGCGGGCTGGCGTAATCCGAACGAGTGGAATCGCTCGGATTACGCTCTAGTAGCCGGAACCCGCGCCTAGTTTGCCGCAGAGCGCGTTGTCGTGAAAGGTGAAACTGCGTCTCCGGCGGCGCGCGCCGCGCGGGCCCGCGGGAGCCGGCTAGAGCGGATCAAGGTCTAGGGAACCAGCCGGTAGCCGCCGTGCTCGGTCACCAGGAGCTTGGCGTCCGAGGGGTCGCGCTCGATCTTCTGGCGCAGCCGGTAGATATGGGTCTCGAGCGTATGCGTGGCGACGCCCGCGTTGTAGCCCCACACCTGGTCGAGGAGCACGTCGCGGGCGATGACCTTTTCGCCGGCGCGGTAAAGGTATTTGAGGATCGCCGTTTCCTTCTCGGTCAGCCGCACCTTCCTGTTGGTTTCGCTGTCGAGCAGCAGCTTGGCGCTGGGCCGGAAGCTGTAGTGGCCGATGGTGAAGACCGCGTCCTCGCTTTGCTCGTGCTGGCGCAGCTGCGCGCGCATGCGGGCGAGCAGCACGCCGAGCCGGAACGGCTTGGTGATGTAGTCGTTGGCCCCCGATTCGAGGCCGAGGATCGTGTCGGCGTCGGTATCCGCCGCCGTGAGCATGATGATCGGCATCTTCTGGCCGCCGCGGCGCATCAGCTTGCACACCTCGCGGCCGTCCATGTCGGGCAATCCGACGTCGAGGAGGATCAGGTCGTAGCGTTGCGCCTTGACCCGTTCCAGCGCCTCGCTGCCGGTCGCCGCCTCGCCGATGTCGAACTCCTCGTGGAGTTGAAGCTGCTCGGCAAGCGACTGGCGGAGCGCGCTGTCGTCATCGACGATCAAGACCCGTTTGTGGAGCATTCCGGACCCGCCGCGCATGGTCATGGCGTTGTCTCCATGCTGGTTGGAGAAGTCTATACCCGAGTCGCCGCGCGATGATAGCCCGTAAACCCGCCGCAACCGGTCATCAATCGGCGCCGACGCCCATCTGGCGGAGCAACGCCTGGCTGAGCGGCGCCTCGGCGTCGGCCAGCGCCTCGACGATCTCGAAGTGGTGCTCGCCGGCGATCTCGAGCAGTTCGCCCGGATGGCCGCTGGCGCTCCACGCGGCGGCGAAGTCGCGCGACTGGCGCAGGAACTCGTCGCTTTCGTCGCCCCCGACGGCGACGATCAGCGGCGCGCCGCGCGACGGCAGATGATGCGCGGGGCTGTTGCGCGCGGCGCTTTCGGCGTCGAGCCCGAGGTCGTCGTTGAGAAAACTCAACCGCACCGGCTCGAGGTCGAACACGCCGCTGATGGCGCAGCCGGCTTTGACCGCGTCGACGGGAATCCCGGCGAACGACGGCCAATCGGTCGCCAGGATCATCGCCGTCAGGTGGCCGCCCGCCGAGTGGCCCGACACGTAGAGCCTTTGCGGGTCGGCGTTGAAGCGCCCGGCGTTGCGGTAGAGCCAGGCAACGGCGGCGCGGTTCTGACGGACGATCTCGTCCATATCGACCGCGGGCGCGAGGCCGTAATTCGATACCGCGACGGTCACGCCCGCCGGCGCGAGCCCGGCGGCGACGAAGCTGAAGTCGCTCTTGTCCAGGGACCGCCAGTAGCCGCCGTGAATGAACAGATGCAGCGGTGCGCCCGGCCGCTCGGCGGGAAACAGGTCGACGGTCTCGGCCGGCGACGGCCCGTAAGCGACATCGAGCTCGCACCGGCGGTCGCGGCGCGTGTCCGCGCTGAGCGCGGCGTAGCGGGTGAAAAACGCCGGGTGGTCGGGGTGGCGGGCGCGCAGGTCGTACTGCGCGTCGAGGCCGGCCTGGTCGTAGTCGCGGTAGATCACGGTCGGGCTCCGGTTTGCCGGGATGGACGCCGTGGCATGGTGGCGAAGACGCCCGCCGCGGGCAAGCCCCGACGCGCGACCGGGGCGACGCCTTGCGCGCGGGCAGGCGGGAACATCGTGACCGGCGCGACCCGGCAAAGATTGCCCATTCTGCGCCGGGCGACCGCCGCGGTTGATCGCAACCCCTTCGAATTACGCGGGTTCTCAATGGCACGCTCCTTGCGTCGTGGCGCTCGAAAGGAGACGCCATGACCACATCGCCCGACGCCCTGATCGTGGCGCGCACGGTGCCCCCGCACGCCCTGCCGCCGAAGGCGCCGGACGCCGCGGCCGGCAATTTCTGGGGCAGCGACGGCTTCACCTTCGGCGACCTTCTCGACGCGATCAACCCGTTGCAGCATATTCCGATCATCTCGGCGCTGTATCGCTCCGCGACCGACGACGACATCTCGGCCGGCTCGCGGCTCATTGGCGGCGGTCTGTTCGGCGGCCCAATCGGTTTCTTGGTCAGCCTCTTCAGCGCCATTCTCGCCGAAACGTCGGGCAAGGACTTGGGCGAGCACGTGATCGCGGCGATCGCCGCCCCGGGGGCGGCCGAAGGCAAGGATGGGCCCGCCTCCACCATCGCCTCCGACGCGATTCCGCCCGGCGCGAAGAACTGGGGATCGCCGTCGCCGGATCGCGCCCGCGGCGCGCCCGACATCGCGGCAAATGACGCAGCCGGACCCGTCCCGCCGGCCGAAGACGCCCTCGACGGCGCGCGGGCATGGCTGGCGGCAAAGATCGAGAGAGAGCCCATCCCCGAGATCATCGCCGCCGCGCCGCCGCCGCGTGCGTCCACCATCGCGGCGATTGGCGCGGCCGGACCCGCCCCGCTCGCCGGAGACGCCTTGAACGAGGCGCGTGCGTGGCTGGCGGCAAAGATCGAGAGAGAGCCCATCCCCGAGATCATCGCCGCCGCGCCGCCGGTGCGGCGGCCGACCCCGGCGGCCGATATTCGCCTCGCGTTGGCAGCATACCATTCCAGGCCCGACGCCGCGGGCCGCCGGATCACGGTGCCGCAAGATACGTCCGAGGCGAAAGACAGCGCCGCGAGGTCGCTTGGGCTCGGCCTGGAGAGATAAGTGGGGCAGATTGACGAGAGGACCGCGGCATGACTCGCAACGAACAACGTGTTGAAACGATCGAGGGCGCCCATGGACATCGTCGTCCACGCCAATAGCATCGCCGAATGGAACGGCCAGCGCTTTCCCTGCGCGCTTGGCCGTTCGGGCGTGATCGCGGACAAGCGCGAAGGCGATGGCGCGACGCCCGCCGGCGACCACGCCTTGCGACGGGTTCTCTATCGCGCCGACCGGGTGGCCCGTCCGCAGACGGTGTTGCCCGCCGCCCCGCTCACCCCGCTCGACGCCTGGTGCGACGACCCGAAAGATCCCGGCTACAACACGCTGGTGCGCCAGCCGTACGGCGCGGGCGTCGAGCTGTTGTGGCGCGACGATCATTTGTACGACATCATCGTCGTCCTCGAATACAACGACGACCCGGTCGTGCCGGGGCGGGGCAGCGCGATCTTCCTGCACATCGCCGGCCCCGATTTTGCGCCCACCCGGGGCTGCGTCGCGGTGAGCCGGGAGAACCTGTTGCGCATCCTCGCCGGGTGCGATTCGACGACCCGGCTCTGCGTCGAGGCGCATTGATACGCAAAGTCACCACTGTTGTGACTTTGCTGCGTTCAGTCGCCACGCAGGCCAAATATTGCATCGACCAAGACTTGGCCGCAGGGGCGGCGGCCCGCGCTTGCGGGCTCCGAAATTCAAATCGACGCGATCATTTTGACATTCGGTATAAGCGCTAAACCGGACGTTCGCCGAAGATCGCGGTGCCGATGCGCACGTGGGTGGCGCCGAACCGCACGGCGATCTCGTAGTCGGCGGTCATGCCCATGCTGAGCTTCGCGATCCCGTGACGCCGGGCGATGTCGGCGAGCAGCGCGAAGTGCAGCGAAGGCTCCTCGCCGATCGGCGGTATGCACATCAACCCCTCGACGGCGAGCCCGAACTCCTCGCCGCACGCGGCGATGAAGGCGTCGGCGTCGG
>JACZUY010000205.1 GCA_022572945.1 Pseudomonadota bacterium | reverse complement strand
GGGTGACGAGCGGCCACAGCTCGACCGTTCCGGCGTGACCCTTGCGGTGCGAGGCGTGCGCGATCACGTGATCGGCGAAGGCGACCCCGTCGCGCGCCGCCGGACTGGCGAACACCGCGTCGACCGCCTCGAGCACCGCCTCGGTCGAGCGGAACGAGAGCCCGAGCCCGACCTCGCGCCATTTGCCCGCCGCGCTTTCCACGCGGTCGCGGAAATGCGCGCGCATGGCTTCGAGCGCGCGCGGGTCGGCGCCCTGGAAGCTGAAGATCGACTGCTTCTCGTCGCCGACGATGAACACCGTGCGGCGGGTCTCGCGCGCGCCCTCGCCGGCGAAGAACTCCTCGGCCAGCGCGGCGATCACCTCCCACTGCTCGGGGCTGGTGTCCTGCGCCTCGTCGACCAGGATGTGGTCGATTCCGCCGTCGAGCTTGTACAGCACCCACGCGGCGACGCCCGGCGCCCGCAACAGGTCGCGGGCGCCACGGATGAGGTCGTCGTAGTCGAGCCGGGCGCGCGCCGCCTTGGCGCGGTCGTACTCGTCGAGCATGGCGCCGCCGAGCCGCAACAGCGCGGCGGTCGCGCGCGCCACGGTCACCGCCTTGCGGCGCTCGACCGCGCGCGCCACGCCTTCCTGTTCGGTCGAAAGCGCCTCGAACGCGTCCCGATCGCCGTCGCGGACCGGCTTGGTCATGAGGCCCGATACGGCGCGCGGCGTATCGTCGGCGGTCAGGAACACCGACGAATAATCATTGAACCTCTCCCCTCGCTCGGACGGTGAAGCGCCGATCCAGCCGGCGATGCGCCGCGCGCGCTCGCGATCCTTTTCACTGCCGCTCTCGAGCGCGCGGCAGGCGGCGGCGAGCGCGTCGCGGTTGAACGCCCCCTCGGCGCAGGCCTCGGCGATCACCGTCTCGACGGTCTCCCCAGGCGCGACTCCGAGGAGCCGCCCGGTCGCGGCGACGAGGCCGCCGAGCGTCTCGTGGCGGCGGATGAGCCGCCGCAGGCGGGCGCGCACGCCGCGCAGCCTGGCCATGAGATCGACGAAGGTCTCTTCGCCGGCGTGCACCGAAATTGTGTCGACCGCCTCGGCGAGGGCGGGCTCGGCGCCGCTGCGGGCGCGCTCCAGCACCGCCGCCTGCGCCGCGACCAGAAGTTCGGCGGCGCTGCGGTCGTCGAGCACCTCGGCGTGCGGCGCGACCCCCGCCTCGAGCGGAAAGCGGCCCAGCAGCGACTGGCAGAAGGCGTGGATGGTCATGATCTTGAGGCCGCCGGGCGCATCGAGCACGGTGGCGAACTGGCGCCGCGCGCGCGCGCGCAAATCAGCGTCGGGCGGCGCGCCGGCGAGCGCTTCGAGGCGCACGTGCAGCGCGTCGTCGGCGAGCATCGTCCATTTCCCGAGCTCGCCGTTGATGCGGATCGCCATCTCGGCCGCCGCCGCCCGGGTGAAGGTGAGGCACAACAGCCGCTCGGGCGCGGCGCCGTCGAGCAGCAGCCGCAGCACCCTGTCGGCGAGCGCCTTGGTCTTGCCGGCGCCGGCCGAGGCCGCCACCCACACCGACGTCGCCGGATCCGCCGCCCGCCGCTGATCGTCGGTGACGTAGGGCCTGAGCGCGGAATCGGGCCGGTCGGCGGTCATCCGTCGCCTCCGCCCGGCCATTCGCCGAGCCGCGCGAGATGGGCGTAGTCGTTGAACCGCGGCGCCGCGTCGGGGTCGGGTACCGCGAGATACGGCGTCGCCGCGTCGTCGAACGCCGCGACCAAGCGTTCGAGCCCGGCGAGCGCGTCAGCGGCGAGGTCCGAGGCCTCGCCGGGCACCGGCCTCTCCTCGCCGGCGGGCTCGCCGCCGGTCAGGCGCCAGTAAACGAGCTCATCGACCGGCGCCGCCGGCACGCGCGCGAACCCGCCGGCCAGGGCGATCGCCGCCTCGAGCGGAAGCTGCGGCGCGAGGCCCGACGCGACCTCGCGCCCGGTGGGCGCGGCGCCGGTCTTGTAGTCGATGACGACGAGGCCGCCGCCGGCGCGGCGCTCGATGCGGTCGGCCTTGGCGGTGAGCGTGAAGACGCCCGCCGGGCCTTCGATCTTCAGCCCGCCCGCCACCTCGCTGGCGATCGCCGCGAGGCCGCCGCGCCGGGCGCGCTCGACGGCGACGAACCACGCCGCGACGCGCTCGAAGCGCGGCCACCAGAATGCGCGCACGCCGGGACGGTCGAGCGCCTCGCCGAACGCTTCCCGGCCGCACGCGAGAAGCCGTTCGTAGGCGTCGTCGGGCAGCGTTTCGGGGTGCGCGCGCACGAACGAATCGAGCGCCTTGTGAATGAACGTGCCGCGATCGGCCGCGCCGGGGTCGGCGTCGATCGGGTCGATCGGCTTGAGACCGAGGATGTATCGGGCGTAGATCGAATAGGGGTCGCGCCGCCAGGTCTCGATCCGGGTGACCGACAGCCTGCGCGGCCGCGCCGCGACCGGCGGGCGCGGCGCCGGCCGGCCGGCGGGGCGGATGTCGTCGGGACGGTCGAGCAACCCCTGCCAGGCGCGCCATTCGGGCGCGGCGGCGAACGCTTCGGCGCGCTCCCAGCCCTCGAGCAGGTTGTCGAGCCGGGCGAGCCAGCGCGACGGCACCGTCGGCACGCCCTCGACCTTGCGCGAACGCGTCAGCACGACCCGGCGCGCCGCCGCGCACTGCACGAAGTCGTGCGCCGAAAGCCCGATGCGGCGCTCGGGGGCGGGCAGGCCGAAATCGGCGCGCATCGGCCGGCTGAGCCACGGGTCGGCGCCGGTATCGGGCGGCCAGCTCGCCTCGTTGAGGCCGCCGAGGATGATCACGTCGGCGTGCTGCAGGCGGGCTTCGAGCGGCCCCCAGATGTGCAGCCGCGCGTGACGCCCGTAGCGCGGCCGCACGACGCGCCCGGCGATCAGCCCATCGAGCAGCGCCGGGTAGTCGCGCCCCGCGAGCGGCGGCAGCGCACTGGCCGATTCGATCAGTTCGGTGAAGAACGCCGCCGCCGCCTCGCCGGCGTCGCCCTTCCACAGGCGGCTCGCGCCGTCTTCGCGGTCGCCGGCGGCGAGCGCCTCGGCAAACCCGAGATGCGCGTCGACGAGATCGGCGAGCGCGGCCGCGTCGCGCGCGAGGAGGCCGGCGAGCCGCCGAGCAACATGATCATCGACGTCAAGGCAAGCGACCGCGTCGATCCGACGGCAGGCTCGCAGACGGTCCGGGACCGCGCGACGGAGGCGGACACGCTGATCCGCGTAGCGCGCAACCACTTTATAGTCGGAGACTTCGCAAAGGCCGCAGACGCTTGGGAAAGGGCGCTCGAAGCCGGAGCGACACCCGCGAGCACGAACCAGAGGCTGGCACAGAGCTACGAGAAGCTCGGTCGCAAGGCCGACGCGATCTCCGCGTACAAGCGCTCGATCCAGGAGTTCGAAAAGATGGACCAGAACGACGAGCGCGTCAAGTCTGCGCTCGACTCCTGCCGACAGGCGCTTAAGTTGCTGGACGTGGAGTGATGCTCCGGCGGTCGCTTGCTGTCGCGCTGTCGCTCGGCCTGTTTGTTCCGGCTTTCTCGTCCGAGCCCCCTATCTTGCTGATCGTGCAACGAATGTCCGAAGAGCAGGGCGACTACAACGTGGCGGTCGGGCAGTACTTGTCGGAAGAGATGGACCTCGAAGGCCGGGTCACTCCGATCCTCTGGTCGATGACCGACTTCGCGTTCCGGTCGTACATAGACGACGGCACGTTGCCGAGGTTCGTTGAGAACCCTGACGACAAGACGATACGCGAGTACGCCGGAAGGCTGCGGGCGAGCTACGTCCTGGTGGTCGAGGCGGTGGCCCGCGACCCGTTGGTCTACCCGCCGGCCCGACTGTACAGGGG
>JACZUY010000204.1 GCA_022572945.1 Pseudomonadota bacterium | reverse complement strand
TCATCAACAAGATCAAAGACTTCCGCCGCATCGCCACGCGCTACGACAAAACCGCCCAGGCCTTCCTCTCGATGATCTGCATCGCCTGCATGATGGTCTGGCTGCGCTAATTGTCCACAGGCCCTAGAGCGTAATCCGAGCGAATCCACTCGTTCGGATTACGCCAGCCCGCGACTGCGGGCCGCCGCGAATGCGGCGGAAGCCTGCGTGGCGATTGAACGCAGTTCACCCTTACTGTGTAAGGGTGAACGAATAATGCGCTAATCGGAATCGGCGGCGAGGCGCTCCTCGGCGACGCGGGTGATGCGCTCGCGCAACTCCGGGTTGGCGTCGAGCAGGGTGCGGAAGTCCCTGACGAAGAGCGCGAGCACCTGGCAGTAGGTCAGCGCGGTCACGTCGGCGATGCGGGGTTGCTCCTTCAACAGCGCGATCTCGCCGAAGAAGTCGCCGCTGCCGAGCCGCACCGGCTCGGGCTGGATGTCGACCTCGACGGCCCCGGTGGAGACGAAGTACATGGCGTCGCCGGGATCGCCCTTGTGCACCACCAGCTCGCCGGGAAGCACGAGCCGCGGCTTGAGGAGCCCCGCGATCTCGGCGATGCGGCCGGCGTCGAGGTCGGAGAAATACGGCACCTTTTGGACCAGCTTCTCGGGTTCGAGCCCGAGGTCGAGCGGCGGCCGCTCCCTGAGCGCGTCGTTGCGCGCGTCGAGCCCGCTTTGCAGGTCCTTGTAAACGTCCTGGCTGATCACCGCCTGATCGGCCAACGACCCGTAGTCGGCGGCCTCGAGGCGCAGCGCGACGCGCTCGAGCAGCCGGGTCTGCAAGGTGTCGGCGTACTCGGGGTACTGCAGCCTGAGCGCATCGAGCTGTTGCCCGGTGGCGGCGAGACGCTCTTCGAGCAGCGCGTCGAGCGCGTTCCCGGTGTCCTCGCCGAACAGCGGGACGATCTTCTCCCTGGAGTGGGCCTTCATCTCGCGCAACACGGTCCGCGTCACCAGCAGCATATCGAAGCGGTCGGCCAGCGCCGCGGCCAGCGGGCCGGTCCACCCCAAGTGGCGTTGCAGGCGAAGCGCGACCTCGAACGCGCCCGAGAATCCGAGAGTCTTCTGGACCGCCGCTTCGTGGCCTTCGACGCCGCCGGTCTTGATGCCGTCGAGAACGGTGTCGGCCTGGGCGAAGAGACGCCGGGCAATCGAGGGCGAGACGAATCCCTGGTTGAACTGCTTGAGGTAGAGCTTGCGTTCGTCGTTGATCAGCGTCGTCAGGCCGGTGCGCACGCGGTCGGCGTCGGACAGGCCCGCGGCGCCCGCCCTCTCCGCCTCGATCTCGGCGAGGCGATCGTCGTACTGCCCGGCGACGTCCTGCGCGAGCTCGGGCTCGATCTGGTAGTCGCGGGCGACGCCTTGGAGTTCGTCGCGCACGTCGGCGAGCGATCGCGCGAGCACCCGGTTGCGGACATCGAGATCGGCCGCCGACAGCTTGTCGAGCCCGAGCCACGACATCAGCGGGCCCATCGTCGTGGCGTTGACGAACAGCGTGAACAGCACGAAGCCGGTGACCAGCACGACGACGAATGACCGCACCCCGCCGTCGAGCGCGGTGTTCTCGAAGATCGCCAGCGCCAGCGCGAGCGAGACTGCCCCGCGCAAGCCGCCCCAGAACATCACCGTCGTGTATTCCTTGCTCACCTTGTCGGAGAGCCCGGCGAGCCCGAACACCGGCAGGAGCCCATAAAGGATCGCCGCCCGCGCGGCGAACGCGGCGACCAACACCACCACCAACAGCCCGAACTGGCTCAGCGTGAAGCCGGAGAGAATTTCGGGCACGGCCAGGCCGACCAAAATGAAGATCAACGAGTTCGCCCAGAAGCCAAGCTGCTCCCAGGTCTCGGTCAGCGGGTGCCAGGTCTCCGGCGAGATCGTCGTACGCCCGTACGAGCCGACCACCAGCGCCGCGGTGACCACCGCCATCACCCCCGAGACGTGGAGATAATGCTCCGCGATCAGGAACGAGAGATAAGCGAGACAGACGGTGAGCGTGATCTCGACAAGCGGCATGCCGTGCATCCTGCCGATGACCCAGCACAAGCCGCGCGCGAAGAGGTAGCCGACGACGATGCCGCCGACGAACACCTTGAGAAATTCGAGCCCACCGCCGACGAGATCGGCCTCGGCGCCGCTAACGATCATGCCCAGGAGAATCGTGAACATGACGATCGCGGTGGCGTCGTTGAACAGGCTCTCGCCCTCGACCAGGATCGCCAGCCGCTTGGGCGCGCCGAGGTCCTTGAAGATGGCGACCACCGCCACCGGGTCGGTCGCCGAGACGATGGCGCCCAACAGCAGGCAGACGACGAAGGACGTGCCGGCGAAGGGGTAGAGCGCGCCGGCGACCGCGAAGGTCGAGATCAGCAAGCCGACGATAGCGAGCAGCAGGATCGGCGCGATGTCGTCGAGGAGCTTGCGCACGTCGATCGACAGCGCCGATTCGAACACCAGCGCCGGCAGGAAGAGGAAGAACACCGCTTCCGACGTGATGCTGAAGTTATCCAGCGCGGTCACGAAGTCACCGAGAATCCACAGCCCCTCGGTCCCTTTCAGCACGTTGACGGCGAAGCCGAACACGACGCCCACCGCGGCGAGCAGTACGGTGAATGGGAAGTTGAGTCGCCGGGCGACGGGGAGCAGAAGGCTGGTGATGGCCAACAGACCGGTCAGGCCGAGAACGACGACGATGGTATCTTCCATTTCCGCGCACCTCCCCTGTGACGCCGCTTGATTGTTTTTTTCACGAAAGACTATCCCCTGGCATGCCCACGGGCAACGCCGAGTATGGGGAGGGAAGAGGCGAGGGTCAGCGCGCCACGGGGAGCACGATGTCGAACGCCGCCGTCGCCACGGCCGGGCCGCCCGGCGCCGCCGACGGCGGCCTGAGCGTGACGACGACGCTCGCGCGCGCCGCGGGGTCGCGGATGCTATTGAAGACGTAGTCGCGCTCTAGATGGGGGTCGCCGGCGAAGTACATCTGCGTGACCAGCGGCTCGAAGCCGGGTCCGGCGACCGCGAAATGGATGTGCGCGGGGCGCATCCAATTTGCCGAGGCCGGGTAGGGCGGCGGCTGGATCGTTCGGAAGCGGTAGGCGCCGGCCTCGTCGGTCACGTTCCGGCCATGACCCTGGAAATAGGGGTCGAGCGGCGCGTCGCGCGCGTCCCGCGGGTGGTGGTAGCGGCCGAACGCGTTGCACTGCCAAATTTCGACCACGGCCGCGCGCACGGGGCGGCCTTGGCGATCGGTGACGCGGCCGGCGACCTCGATCGGCTTTCCGGCGGCGCGTCCGTCCCGGCCGCGGACGAGGGTGAGGTCGTTGTCGTCGTCGAGCGGCTTGACGGCCGGGTAGAACGGCCCCGTGGTCTGCGCCGGCGTGGCGGCGCGCAGCGCGGCGAGCGCGGGCGCGAAGCCGCTCGTCGCGACGGCGGTGAGCGCCCCGCCGAGCACGATCCGCCGTGAAAGCATTCCGGTCTTCGCTGTCATTCGCGCCTCGATCCTGAAACTCGCGATCCTCGGGTCGCGCGTATCATAGTTTGTTTTCGTCGCACCGCGCCTCACGAATGGTTGATCGCGGCGGCGAATTCATCGAGGCTGGGCGGCGCCCACGCCACGCGCGGCGCGATCGGGGAGGACGAGTCGGCGATGAGCAACCCCTATTCCCTTGAAGGCAAAACGGCGCTGATCACGGGCGCGTCGCGCGGCCTCGGCTGGGCGACGGCGCGGGCGATGGCCGAGGCGGGCGCGCATGTGGCGCTCAACGGCCGCGACCCGAAAACGCTCGCGGCGCGCGCCGACGAGCTGGCCGCCGCCGGTTACGCGGCGTCGGTCG